>JBCNOR010000588.1:0-3327 GCA_039593785.1 Niabella sp.
TAACGGATCGCAGGGCAATGACCTTTTTGATATGACCCGCCTGTATACAGATCTGAGCTTGTTTGATGGATCTGTGAGTGATAGAATGCTCGATGCATGGAGCCCCACTAATACCGGTAGTAATATACCGGCGCCTTACAGGGACCGCCCGGCTATTGAGATGCTCTCCAACAGTTATTTTGTACAGGATGGCAGCTATCTGAAATTGAAACTGCTGCAAATAGGCTATAATTTCAAGTTTAAAGGTGCCTTACAGGAGACGGTGAAAAACTGCAGGCTATATGTAAGCGGCACTAATTTATTTACAGTTACTAAGTATACAGGTTTAGATCCGGAAGTTACCTCTTCACCCGGAAGCACAGGCGCCTGGGCTGCACCAGGGGTAGATATGGGTATGTATCCTATGTCGCGCCAGTTCCTGGTAGGCTTAAATGTTACATTCTAAACCCCGACCTAAAATATATAACGATGAAAAATTTATATAAATCTATTTTTATCCTCGGCCTGTTATTTATTGTTTATTCCTGTGGAAAAGGCTTTTTGGAGCAGAAGCCCCAGGCGATTCTTTCGGAAGAGCAATTAAAAGGTACCAAAGGCGTGGAGTCCGCGCTGATAGGGGCTTACGGAATCATGAACGGAAATATCAGCGGAACCTGGGGAAACTATTCAAGCGCTCCAAGCCAGTGGTTATTTGGAGAAGTGGGTTCTGACAATGCTCACAAAGGAAGTAACTCGCTCGATCAGTCTCCTATGAACGATATCGAGCTGCATCGTGTCGATCCATCGAATGATAACTTACCTACCATGTGGCGCGTTTATTACGAAGGCATTGGACGCTGTAACCTTACGCTCAGCCTGTTAAAAGCCGTACAGGAGGGAAGTGGCGAAAAACTGAGCGACCAGAGAGCGAAGGAAATTACCGGGGAAGCACGCTTACTGCGCGGGCATTATTACTTTTTCCTGGCAAGGGTATTCCGGGACATTCCTTATGTTGATGAAACCATGAGCACACAGGAAGCTGCCAAAGTTAAAAACGATAAAGATGTATTCCCGATGATCGAGGCCGACTTTAAAGCAGCTATCGATAACCTGCCTGCAGATAAGCCATTGGGCGATGTAGGCCGGGTAGATAAGCGTGCGGCACAGGCTTATTTGGGAAAGCTCTATCTCTATCAAAAAAAGTATGCCGAAGCTTTACCATTATTCCAGGAAGTGATCAACAATAAGCCGGCCTTAAGTACGCTTGCTTTTGATGCCAATTTTAATATCAAAACAAAAAACGGACCCGAAGGTATATTGGTTTCCCAAAGCATCATTAACCCCGATGGAAGCGGCGATAACGGCAATGTGGGCGATATGTTAGGCGGGCTGTATGGCGGACCCATCAACTGCTGCGGCTTTTTTCAACCTACAGTAGACCTGGTCAATTCATTTAAAGTAGATGCTAATGGCCTGCCGTTATTGGATGGCAGTTACCGCAATAATCCTTATGTATCAGACCAGGGTTTGACGGGCGCAGAGCGGGATAATTATAAAGTAAATACCGCCATTGCTTTCGATCCCCGCCTCGACTATACGGTGGGAAGGCGGGATGTGAATTACCGCGATTGGGGTGTATTGCAAAGCTCATGGATCCGCGACCAGGCCTTTAGCGGGCCGTTTGTAGGGGTTAAACAAATGATCAACGTGGCAGATATGGATGGCAATGTTTCTCCGGGTACCAGTAATATCACCGCGCAAAATGTAAACATCATACGTCTTTCTGATGTGTACCTGATGGCCGCCGAATGCGCGGTTGAAACCAATGCACTGCCACTGGCAATGAATATGGTTAATGCGGTGAGGCTGCGCGCAGCTAATTTACCAGCGGTGAAAGCAAGTTCGGGTGCCACAGCAGCGCAATATATGGTAAAGCCCTATGCTTCTTTTCCCAACCAGGCCTATGCCCGTAATGCGGTTCGGTTTGAAAGAAGGCTGGAGCTGGCATTGGAAGGTCACCGGTTTTTTGACCTGGTGCGCTGGGGCGCAGCCAAGTCGGTGCTGGAACCATTTATGGAGTTCGAGAAGAAATACGTAGCCGCATCACGCACGATTACTTATACCGATAAAAACAATTATTTACCGCTGCCACAGGAGCAGATCGACCGTGCTCAGGGCGCATTGATCCAAAATCAATAGCTCATTCTACCCTCAAAAGAAAAGTCCCACCTGTTTTTATGCAGATGGGACTTTTATATAACTAACGTACTTCTAATGTTGTAGTGATAAATGCGCGTTAAGTGGCGCTGGTAAACTGCTTTAAAAACCGCACATCATTTTCGCTAAACAGGCGGATATCGTTAATCCCATATTTCAGCATAGCCGGGCGTTCTACACCCATTCCAAATGCAAAGCCTGTATATTTCTCCGGGTTGATACCGCAGTTTTGCAGTACATTAGGGTGTATCATACCACAGCCTAAGATTTCTACCCAGCCTGTTTTTTTACAAATATTACAACCCGTTCCACCACAAATAAAACAGCTTACATCCATTTCAGCGCTCGGCTCTGTAAAAGGGAAATACGATGGACGGAAACGTACGCGGACATCCTGGCCATACATTTCTTTTACAAAGAAATATAATGTTTGCTTTAGATCGGCAAATGAAACATGCTCATCAATATATAGACCCTCTACCTGGTGAAAGAAGCAATGACTTCTGGCGCTGATGGTTTCATTGCGATATACGCGACCCGGGCAAATCACACGGATAGGCAATTTACCCTTCTCCATTTCCCTGATCTGTGTATTGCTGGTATGAGTACGCAGCAACCAGTCTACAGCGCTGTTTTCGCCTGCATCAACATAGAATGTATCCTGCATATCGCGCGCCGGGTGATGTTCCGGCATATTCAGGGCTGTAAAATTATGCCAGTCATCTTCAATTTCAGGGCCTTCGGCAACCGCAAACCCCAGTCGCTGGAAGATAGAGATGATCCGGTTGCGCATTAACGAAATAGGATGGCGGCTTCCCAAAGGTGTTTCATCGCCGGGAAGGCTCAGATCAATGGAAGCAGCCTGGTGCTCAGTACCCGAACAGGCTTCCTTTAATGCTTCAAATTTTGCTTCAGCAAACTGCTTAAATTCATTCAGGATCTGTCCTGCTTCACGTTTTTGTTCATTGGGCACATTCTTCATTTCACCCATGGTTCCTTTAACCAGTCCTTTGGTTCCCAACCACTTAATACGAAACTCTTCAACCTGTTTATCATCTGCAGCAGTAAAAGCTTCAATCTCGCTTTTATATGCCGCTATTTTTTGTAACAAATCCTGCATAGACTGCAAAG
>JBCNOR010000589.1:0-3322 GCA_039593785.1 Niabella sp.
CATATCTGGTTTTGAGTAGGTGTTAAAGTTGCATAATTAAAAAAACTATAATTGTAATTGCCTTGCAAAACCGAATCTGCTGCATAGAATTTTTCAGCAATACTCCTGGCAATTTCTTCAAAGTCTTTTTCATCCGGGTATAGACTGTAAATCGAATAGAATAGTACATTGGGATAAACGTCATACCACCAGTCCCTGCCATAGCCGCCGCCCAATAACGCTACTTCAGGGCAGGTATTATTCATCATAATATTCCACCCGGTTTCTTTGTTGAAATAGTTTTTCAGCATGGCTACATAGTTGTGCTGCTGTGCCGATTTGTCAATGCCTACGAGACTCGCACCTAACACGGCGCCCATGGTGGTCAACGCCTCGTGAAAAATACCTTTATGGTTTTGCAGTCCCTGACGCACATCACCTACAGCAGTATAAATACCCGCTACATTCTGCTGGAAATTTCTTTTACTGCTGTCGATCCATATCATGGGCCAGTACTTACCCTTTGCATTGAAGTCATATATTTTGCGATCGAAATCTTTAGCGAGGGCAGTAAAATCAATGATCTTAAAGGGGCGGGGAATATCAGGCATTTGGTTAACACGATCAATAGGTTTTTGTTGCACCTGTGCCCATGCCGTTGAACTAACTACTATTAAGGCCAGCAGGCAGGTAAAGAGAATTTTGTTGAATGTCATGCGTTATTGATATTAATTAGGCTTGTGGTTGTATCACTTTTTCGATTGTTTCTGTTTCTACGGGTGGCAGTTCTGCAGAATCTTGCGGCGCTATCCTGTTGCCCTCTTTGATAATCACTTTTGCTACTAATATAGATCCTAATTGCAGGATGGCTATGATCAATATGGCATACCGTAAAGCTATTTCTGTAGAAACTTTATAAGCTAAAATTAAGAAAGTGGCCGCACCTAAAAATCTTCCTACATATAAGCCCGCTTCGTGGTTAAGGATATAGGCAAATTCACTTCTTTTTTCAATTTTAGAAACAATATCGATAACCCTGAACTGTATAGGGAAATAGGCCAGGTCCATCAGGGGTTTTGCGATCAATAATAAAAGGATAAATAGTACAACGCCGGTCTGGTTAAATAAGGCGCTGTTAAAAGCTGCACCGGCGGTAAATAAAATAAGCCCTGCTGCAAATATCTTGATACGGTCTGAAGGTTTGGTTACACGCCCCAGCACATACATAATAATAGCAGCCAACACCGCGCCTATAGATTGGGCTGTTCCTAATGCGCCTTCTTTTCCCAGTAATAACATGATCAACATAGCCGGTGCAGTCACCAGGAAGCCCTGTGCCAGGCCTTTCAGTGAAGCTAACACCAATAATTTTTTCCAAAGCGGATGAAAATTAAAATAGACATATTTCTTTTGTGCGGGATTACTAAACGTACTGCGAAAACAAACTAAGGAAGCCAGGATGGTGATCAGGAACACCACACCTGTAACAATACGATATGCATTTTTAACGCCTTCCCCAGACCCGCGTGATTCTATAAACCAGCCAATGGTAATGGGGATGGCCACAGCGATCAAAGTATAAAAAAAAGTTTCGAGTCCATAATAATAGTTGCGGTTGCTGTCATTGGTAATAGCAAGGGCGAGGTAATCGCGGTTAGCCCAATAGAAACCGAAAGATAGCCCCATGATCATACCGGCAACGCCAATACCTACCAGGTCAAGCGATTTTAAGGACATCATCACGATCATAGATACGGCACTTAGCATCATGCCTACTGAATAGAGTTTGCGTATATTGATATATTTCAAAAGAAATCCATTGAGCAAAAAAGTAAGCGGGATGCCTGTATAAATAGTTAACTGGTAAATGACCACTTTGGTAGGATCATTTGAATTGCGCATAACATAAGCCGCAACAAAAATATCAATAACCGGCAGCACCAATGCATATACCAGGTTAGTAAGCACCAGTATGCGAAAATTGTGTGGCTGCTGTTTGAAATGGGCTACTTCACTGGAAAGATACTTAAACATGGGCATAGCTTAATTGTGATAAAATCTGGTTGATAGAGAAGTCTGCAGCGCATACCACTTCATCTGAAGCACCGTAATAAATCGTTACCGTGTCGCCATCCGCCTGAAGAATATGGCCATTGGTGAAAACCACGTTGCCGAAAAAACCGGTTTGCTCGTAATCAGCCAGCGGCATCATAATAGGATCAATGGTCTTTGCGAGTACTTTTGAAGGATCGTTAATATCTAATAAAAATGCACCCAGGCAGTATTGATGTTTTTCGTTGGCGCCATGATAAATGGCCAGCCAGCCTTTGCTTGTTTTAATGGGAGCAGCTCCGCCACCTACCCGGGCGCTATCCCAGTTGTCTTTGGTGGTTTTTATAAGGCATTGATGATTGCCCCAGTGAATACCGTCTGGTGAGCTGCAGAGCCAGATATAATTCCCACCTATGTCTACACTGCTCGGCCGGTGCAACATGTAGTACTTCCCGTTTATTTTTTCTTCAAACAGGGCGCAATCCTTATTATGAGGCGGGAGTATCATGCCATGTATCTCGAAATGCTTCCAGTCTTTGGTCGTTCTCAGGCCAACACCCACGCCGTTATCAGAAACAGAAGTGAAAGTGAGATAATAAGTGTCATCAATCTGGGTAACCCGGCAATCTTCGATACCAAATGTTTCGAGCCGGCCTACTCCCGTCAATAGGGGATAGCCATCGGGCTCATAAAAGTTAACACCGTCATCGCTGCAAACCAGCCGCAGATGCGATAAGGTGGTTAAATAATCTGCGCCTTTGTAATGGATCACGCGCGCGTCAGTCGCATCCAGGTCGGGATCTGATTTGGAAATCGTGATCAGCTGAATGGCTCCTGTCTCCGTAAAAACAGGGAAGGAGATCGTTGCATCGTCTTGCGTGGGACGCTCTGCTACCCGAAGGATCATCCATGTTTTATTGTTGAATTTAAATACGCCGGGATTAAGCAGGCATGCTATCTCCAGCCCCTCCGTACTGGGCTTCAGATCGGAAGGTTTCAGTAACGGATTCCGGGGGAATCTCTTTGCTATGTCAGACATTGAATTTTTGTTTTAGTAGCCGTTGTTTTGAGTGATAGAACCTCCTGATTTATCAATTTCTCCCTGGGGAATAGGATAGAGGTAATGTTTATCCTGGAAACTTTTGCCAAGTCCGGTAAGGAATGTTTTAGCCAGTCCCCATCGCTTTAGATCATTAAAGCGGTGGCTTTCAAAACCCAGCTCCACCCGCCTTTCATGAACCAGCCAGTTTTTAATCTGATCTTTATTAGTGGAAGCAGTCCGATCTGGTAG
>JBCNOR010000059.1:0-13821 GCA_039593785.1 Niabella sp.
GGTTATCTTTGCGATCTTTCCTATCGCCATTTCGACGAATCCACCTTGGAGGAGAGGAGAGATCTTCTGAACAGGAGTAGAGCATCGTTCTTTGTAATGATAAATAGAGACTGTTTTTAAAACCTAAATATTCAAACCTTATCTGATAATGAACCGATTAAAAGTGATGACCGTTGTTGGTACGAGGCCGGAAATTATACGGCTGTCAAGAGTGCTGCATGCGTTAGATCAGTCTGAAGCTATTGAGCACATTATTGTTCATACCGGCCAGAACTATGATTACGAGCTGAACGAGATCTTTTTTTCCGACCTGGGCTTAAGAAAGCCGGATTATTTTTTAAATGCAGCGGGCACAACGGCCACTGAAACGGTAGGTAATATCCTGATTAAGATCGATCCATTATTGGAGTCCCTGGCGCCCGATGCCTTCCTGGTGCTGGGCGATACCAATAGCTGTTTATGCGCCATACCTGCAAAAAAAAGACAGATTCCTATTTTCCATATGGAAGCAGGAAATCGTTGCTTTGATCAGCGGGTGCCTGAAGAAACCAATCGTAAAATTGTAGATCATATATCAGATGTAAACCTGACCTACAGCGATATTGCAAGAGAATACCTGCTGAGAGAGGGGTTACCGCCCGACAGGATCATTAAGACCGGCTCTCCCATGTTTGAAGTGTTAACACACTATATGCCACAGATCAACCAGTCTGATGTGTTGCAGCGCCTGAACCTGGAACGCGAAAAGTATTTTGTGGTTTCATCACACCGGGAAGAGAATATCAATTCAGAAAAAAACTTTAATGGTTTGATCGATTCGCTGAATGCTATTGCTGAAAAGTACCAGTACCCGATCATCGTGTCCACGCATCCCCGTACCCGCAACATGATCGAAAAAAAACAGGTGAAAGTGCGGTCGGAAGTGCAGTTTTTAAAGCCTTTAGGATTTCACGACTATAACGCTTTACAAATGCATGCATTTGCGGTGTTGTCAGACTCCGGTACGATCTCCGAAGAATCGTCTATTTTAAATTTCAGGGCCTTAAATATCCGGGACGCCCATGAAAGACCCGAAGCAATGGAAGAAGCTTCTGTAATGATGGTAGGTCTCTCGCCGGAAAGAATTATGCAGGGACTGGTGCAGCTGCAGTACCAGCAAACCGGTACAGAGCGCAATTTCAGGCCTGTGGCGGATTATTCGATGCCCAATGTATCGCAAAAGGTAGCGAGGATCATTTTAAGTTATACCAACTATATAAAAAGGGTGGTATGGTCTAAATCTGTATAAACGGGTGGTAAGCGTGATACAAAAGAAAAGAATATGGGTGGTTTCAGAAGTGTTTTATCCGGATACGGATATCGCTACGGCTAATATTGCTACCGAAATAGCCTTGAAATTCAGGGATGATTTTGAAGTACATGTCATTTGTGGACCGCAGGATTACGAAAGGAAAAACAATACCCGGCAAGAAGCCCAACTTCCAGGTATTCATATACACAGGTGGAAATATTTTAATTACAATAAGAATCATACGTTTCAACGGTTGCTTCGTGTAGTGGGTATTTCGCTAGGCCTTTTTTTACTGGGTTTTAAAATTAAAAAGGGAGATAAGGCATTCGTTATATCCAACCCGGCTTTTATCACTCCCTTATATGCTTTTTTGAAATGGTGCAAAGGTTTTAAGTACTTGATGTTGATGCATGACGTATTCCCGGAAAACCTGGTAACCGGGGGATATATTAAGGAAAGCAGCGCTTTATATAAGATAACCCGGAAGATTTTTATAAGGTCGCGAAAAGCATGTGATAAAATTATTGTGATCGGGAGAGATATGAAGGAGTTGCTGATGAAAAATTTTCCTTCTTCCAGGGACGGAGATATAGTGATCATTCCCAACTGGGCGGATATTGATGCCATATACCCACTGCCGCAACAGAACCATCCGCTGGCAGAAAAATTAGGCATTACCGATAAGGTAGTTGTTTTGTTTGCCGGTAATCATGGCGTGTTGCAAAACCTGAAGGCATTCCTGCAAATTGTAAAGCATACCCGCAATAATGAGTTGCATTTTGTTTTCGCCGGAGGGGGCGCCACTAAAAAAGACCTGGAATCTTTTGTTCAAACCAACCGGCTCAGCAATGTTAGTTTCCTGCCGCCGTTTCCGCGAGCCGAAAATAACCATATACTCAATGCCTGCCATATTGGGCTGGTAAGTCTTAGAGATGAGCTCTATGGCGTAGGGGTACCGTCAAAATCATATAACATACTGGGTGCAGGTAAACCCATCCTGTTTTTAGGAAATATACAAACAGAAATAGCCCAATTTGTTTTGGAGAATGATTTAGGCTGGGCCTTTACTTATAGCGATGCCGCTAACGCCTCACTATTTCTTAACTCTCTTTCAATTGCACATCTGAAAGAAATACAACAGAAAGGGGCGAAGGGAAGAAAGCTGGTTGAACAGAAATACTCCAAAGAATATGTTTTGACTATGTTAAACACATATGTAGCCAGCTGGTAATGCCCGGGCTGCTATACTGTTGATTTTATCTCAAAAATCCCCGGAGTACGAAACGTCATCTATTCGTTACGCAGGCTTCGGCTTTAAAAGATTGCAATTCTGAACTATCCAGGCTCTAATGTACCATCGTTTTAATTGCCCAATGCATTTAAATACCCCTTCATTTTACTGCTCCACCGCAAATCCCAGTTTAGCGCTGCCAATCAAGTCATAGTACCATCCTCGAAAAGATTTTTAAGCTGTAAGGTAATAACGCGCCTCACCGGCCTCACAAACCACTTAACAAAGGTGCTGGCAGGGGCCATCGCTTCCATATTCTCCAATACTGATACCACTTCAATGTAGATCATCAGGTAGAGCATGATATCGCCGAATATCCAGGCAAACTGTTGCCCAAAGGGGTCGTGAGAGGCGTAAACGATATTGAGTATTACGATGGATATTAAAATACAACCGCCATACTGCAATAGTTTGATGATGGACTGACGGAAGCCTCTTGAGGTACGCGGCGTACCCTTTAAAACGGATCTGCAAACGCCGAACAAAAAATCTAAAGCGTATACGATCAGCAGCCAGATCAATAAATGTGTAGCCGGCCAGTATTGAATAAAGGATTTCATAAAATGTCATTTTGGTGATGAAAAAAATGATGTAGAACCTTGCTATGAAGCAAACAAACCGCCCGCAAGCGGCTTGTTGCTTTTTTCATGGGCTTAGAGCTGGGCTTTGCGGGCTTCTACTGCCTGTATAAACTCGGCTGCTTTTTCCACGCTGTAATCCAAAAGATCCAGGTCGAACTCTTTGCCTGCGTAACCGGGTCGGCCATAATTACGCTCGCGGCGCAGGACCCGGTGCAACTGGTACTCGGCTGTAGCCAGCTTGTCTTCTAAGTCATCTGTTTCCTTTACACCAGGTCCCGATTCCAGCCTCTGCCTATAACTTGCGATATCCTTTTTCAGGTCTTCAATCTGGTTGGCGATCGTTTCCGAAGTCTCGCTGTAAGATTCTTTTTGCCCTGCCAGGGTTACCTGTTTTCTTACCAGTTCTTTTTGCCTTTTAATAAAGGCTGCAATGGCCGCATCGCATTCAGCCACCGTGGTGAATTTTTGTACTGCTTCTAACATAACGTTTGTTTTTGTGAAGCCCCGGCAAACGTTCGCTTACAATCTTCCGTCCGCGGTTACTTTAGGCTGTAGGGGAATGAGCCAGGTGCTTCGGGTGAATAATGAGCCAAACCTACGGTGGGATGGGAGCCTTATGGCCCGTTGACGGACCGCTTTTAATGTTTTTTAACAACCGGCTTAGCGTATATTCCTCCGGGCTTCTGCCGCAAGCTGTTGCAAAACGGTGCAGCATTTAAGCCGGAAAGCCAGGATTTGTTGCTGATCAATATCACAGCGTTTCAGTTGCTTTTTTACATCCCGCTGTATTTTATTAAGCACGGCATGGGGGAACAGATCAGTATTGGGCTGTAACAGTAAATAGTGGATAAACCGTTTTTTTTGCTCAAGTATACTGCTGTATTTTGTCATTTTTTCGAGTAACAGGCTATACCGTATCGCATTGGCTGAAGCCTTTTGTACGGCGGTTTCTACTTCCATTGTATAGCGGGTAGCATTTGCCGGTAAGGTATTGAGAAAGGTGCCGGGCGGTAATCCTTCTTTTATAAATACAGACCAGGCTTCTTTAAGTTGCTGTAGACGGTTATACGTGTCATTGGAGAGTTGGCGTAACCCGCTTTCGTACATGCCGATCGTGCTTTTTGAAACGCCGATCAGGTCGGCCAGTTCTTCCTGGTTAAGCGGGATGGTTTGTCTGAATAATTTTTCCATGGTCGCATTTTTTGTGTGGGAAAAATATTTGTGATCGCATTTTTGTGATCAAATATTTTCGATCACAAAATCCTGATCACAATTTTGAAGGTCTCAGGTATACCTGGTCTTTACATCGGAACCCTGTTTTTTATTACCATCTAATGGGGAATATTTTTGAGCTGTTGCTTCCAGCAAAGAAACGCAGCTAATGAAGCGTTGTCAATACCGAAGTATACGTATTTTACTAAGACTATTTACGTATTTTGTTCGTGTCCTTCAACTACGTATATCATGCACCTAGTTTATGTGTTAATTCATAACGGTTAGATATGTCCATTTTTTCAAAAATGTTTTGAATATGTTTTCCCACGGTTCGCTCGGAGATGAACAGCGCATCTGCGATTTGTTTGTAGGTCCATCCTTTATAAAGGTATTGGACAATTTCTGTTTCTCTATTTGTTAGCGAATATCTTTTGGAATTAAAAATAATTCTTTCGTGAACGTTCGCAGATTCTAACGGGCTCTTCGCATTAAACGCCAGGAGTATGTTCTCTGCTCGCAGGTGTTTTATAGCTTGTGTCAGGTGAAAAGCCAATAAGATCAGAAAGCCGCTATTGGTTGCAGCTATTTCAAAGTGTTGCGGCCAATTAAACCATAGTATAATGGGCAAGCCTATCCAGGGCAATAAACAGATACTGATAATTGATATTAGCGCTGCAGCTTTTTGGGATGTCCATGAGCGATCGTACTTCAAATAAATTCCGTGAATTATTTTGCCTAACAGGAACAAGCCATATACAGGGAGAAGCAGCAAAACCCGTTCAGCTGTTTTAAGGTCTTGGGTTTTAATGAAGATAACCGTAAAAATGAGAAAATGTAGGGCCATGCACAAAATAGGGCCAGTCTTCGCGTGAAATTTGAGCGTAGTAATCTCAAAACCTTTTGACACGTAATAAGGAAAGTATGCGGCAGCAAGAAACCCGCTACCGTATACTATTATTTGCTGCGATACATAGTCACCCGGCAACTGTGGATTGGGTAATACTCCCCCGCAGGTATTGTATACCATTAGTAGCAGCAGCAAACCAATGTCGAGTGTCAAATTCTGATCAGTTGGCCGGGCCAGCTTGTAGGCTGCCAATGCCGTAGTCAATACTATTTCTAATATAATGAATGCAAGTATCAGCGGGTGTATTTCAGGATGTAGCAGTTTCATAAAGAGATCGTTTTCATTATGCTGTCCCTAGCAAAGAAGGAAGGACAAGTAATTCCCGTCCTGATCTTGCAAAGCCCTTCTGTTGACCGGATAGTTCTGCTTTATGAAAAAGAATTTTGTTACCGGATTTTGAACGAATGGGCAGGTCGGTATTTTGACCGGGATAGCGCTATCATTGCTGGTTGCTTTGATCATAGCGTTGGATTTGAAAGTAAATTAATAAATAGTTTAATATTTTTGTTACGGTGTAGCAGCATTTTATAGTACTTAACAAAACTTTTAGCTGAGATAAGGCCAAATATCTGAAATACTGATAAAAGTATATGAAAACCTTGTAGTATCCGGATGGACGCCAAATGAATGGACAGTACGATTAGATTGTGGTACACTATTTACAGCAGCTATAAAATAGCAAAAGATCCATTTTATCCGGCTTTAAGAAAAGCATATAGGTTCCGGTGCAGTGAGGCGATCTTAACCTATCGGGGAATTGAATTAATGTTGAAGTTGTATATATTTTTTATATTCGTATCAGCAATAACTTGAAAAATGACACCTAAAGCTACCTATCCTGACCTTAAGCACGAGGCTTATGATTTAAAGAAGTATATCGAAGCATCTGGACTTTTCAGCATTTTACTTAAATGTGGAGCAATTATCCATTTTAAGCCCCCTTGTGCAGATGATTTCAGAGCATGGCTAAGGATTCATAATATAGATAGCATCAATAAACAAAAGGTTGACTAAACGAAAGTTTGTGTTTTTCATAAGTACCCATTAAACAAATTGATTCAATTTTGGCTCTTGATAAAAAGCCGAGGTTTTACGAGGTTTTGAAATGCTTGAAAAAGCTGAAGCTAGTTTCTGAGCGGATAATGCATACCTTGTTATATGAGGGTATCCCGGTTACCATTATAATACATTATAAAGCTATTGTTGTTTGCCAAACTTTCCCTGACTTTTTCCTCCGCAACGATCCAATTGCCTGAAACGGCTTGCTCTGGTTCATCACATCCGGTGGTAAATACCAGAATCCATTCGCCGTCATAATCAGTAACCTTCCTAAGCAGGTTGAAGAAGGTATCGTTACTGTATACTGCCTTGGAATTTTCTACAGGAAAAGGGACTTGTTCATCGTCATAATCTATGGATATACATTGCCAATCTCGTTTTTGGAGCTCCGGTGGAAGCTGTGTCAGTGCAAAATTGGGTAGCGGTCCATACGTTAGGGTGAAATATTCATACCTTGCCTGTACGAGATCCTGTGGATATAACTGACCATCCAGGTTAAGTACCTCCCTTTTAAAATTGATGCCAGGTATTGTGAATTGTTGTGGTAATAGAATGTCAACGCAAATTTCCTCCATAAATTAAATAACTAAATCTTTAAATTGGTATAGAGCTGTTCATCAAAACCGAGGCTGGTATATCAGTCTACAATATCCGGGGAGCACTTACCGATGGATAATGGCGGTTTTCATGATTCACTTCGTATCGAAAGCCATGGGCGGTCATTGCTCTAAGGTACGAAACGATCTACTTGAGTTAGCTTTATATCATTCAAACTAAAAAATATTCTCTGATCGAGGGTCTCAAATGAGATCAGCTCTAAAATGTGTAAAAAAATCAAACCCAATAAAAAAAAGTTAAAAAAATATTTCAAAAGTTATCCGGAAGGTTGTACCTTCACACTGTTTTTCATAGGTTAGCAACGGCTAGGGTGTCTACCCTGGCTTTTTTTTGCTCAATGGCGAATTGTCAATAGGATATTATCTGCAAAACTGCTATGTCATCCTGATCAAAGCTATCTTATATAGAATCATCAAGGTTTATACTTTCAATCATCCGGTATGGGCATATAACAGGCTTAAGGCCGCTAATTCCGGGTATCTTTAATAACGCAATAGGCAATTTTCAATAGGCAACGCCCAATTGTAACCGTTAATAAAATGAACATCGGACATTGAACATTGCTTATTGTTTTATTTTGTTTCTGCTTTGCAAGTCATCTACCCGCACCTGTTAACTGCAATCTGTATACTAGTATCTGTAATCTGCCATCTTTCCTCACGTGTCTAATATGTGCATAGCTTCTCCTTTTATAATCCCCATATTATCTTATTTTGCGTGCCCCGATAAAGTGACGAACAGGGCATGACAAGCGAAAACATAAACTTTTTAATACAATCCTCCCCGGCTTTACAAATGCTGCGACTGCGCAATGCCAGCTGGGTATTACCATTTTTATATACGGTATTTAAAGAAAACCGTCGCATGGTGGTAAAGGAAGAGCAATTGGTGCCCCTGTTGGCCGAAACCCTGAGCCAGCATGACGATGGCACCGAAGACCTGGAAGAAGCCCGTATAGAATTTGGTGAAGATGAGGAGAGCCGCAGCCGCAAATACCTGGTGAGCTGGGTACAAAAACGCATATTGCAGGATTACCCCGATACGGAGGGTAATACCAATTACCAGCTGAGCGCCTATACCGAAAAAGTATTTCAGTGGATGCAGAACCTGCAGCTGGGACAAAACCATGTGGGTACCGAAAGCCGGTTTAAAATGTTATTTGGCTCTTTGCGCGATATGGTTGAAAATACCGAAGATGATAAGGAGAAGAAGCTGCAGATACTGAAAGACCGCAGGGCGGAGATCGATAAAGAAATCAAAGCCCTGGAGCTGGGTGTGGCGCCACAGCGTTATAATAATGCCCAGGTACAGGAGCGGCTCGACCTGTTCATCAAGCTTTGTTATGAGCTCATTGGCGATTTCAGGGAGGTGGAAGATAATTTTAAGCAGATCCACCGCAATATAGTGGAGCAGCATACCAAGGCCGAACAGCATAAGGGTACTATTGTAGGCTTTGCCTTTGAGTCTTACGACGCTTTACGCAGCAGCAACCAGGGTAAAAGCTTTTATGCTTTCTGGGATTTTCTGATCTCCCGTAACGGGCAGGAAGAATGGCGCAACCTGACGGAGCAGTTGCTGGTATTATTGGAGGACAGGGAGCTGGAAGCCGATACCAATTTCCTGCAAAATATCAAATCCTTCCTGTTGGAGCAGGGTAAATCGGTATACGATGCCAACGATAAAATGGCTGAAAAGCTGAGCCGCATTATTACCGAAAAGGAAATTGCCCGCCATCGCCGCTTAAGACAGCAGATCAGCAGTATTAAAGAGCTGGTTTTTGACCTGATGGAGGATGAGCCCATCGATGCGGGCCTGCAAATAGAAGAGCCTGCCGAAATAAAAATCATAATGGACCGGAAGCTGGCGCTGGAAGAAAAGAAATCGGCTGCTACTTTAAAACAACCGGTAGCTGCCGTAGAGCAAATAGCAGATATAGAGCGGTTCAACCGTTTATTGAACACAGCTTTTATTGATAAAAAAATGCTGTGGAATAAGGTGGAGCAGGTATTGAAAGATAAACAAACCGCCACCTTAAAAGAAATTGTGGAAGCGACCTCGCTGGATAATGGCCTGGCCGAAGTGATAGGGTATTATAGTTTCCTGAAAGAAAAATCAAAAAGGGTACAGATCATTGGCACAGCGGTGGAGCTCATACCGCTGAACAAGGAAGCCACCAAATTTGTGGAAGTACCGTATTTATTGTTTAGCAAATAAGAATGGAAGATGGCGGATAAAATACATGCATTCACCCCCGTATTTATAAAACTGCTAAAGGGCCCCATAGAGTACCTGGAGAAAAGCACCTGGGAAAAACTGGTGCAATACAGGGCAGAGCTGACGGGCTTTTTACAGCAGTTGGGCTTAACCCTGGTGCTGGATGAGCAGGATGGGTATGCTTATATAAAACATAGTATTACGGAAGACGATGCTACCGGTGTAAGCTGGGCCCAGCGCCGCAGCCTTACCTATGACGAAAGCGTGATGCTGGTATTGCTGCGCGATATGATGGCCGAGTTTGAAGTGGGTGAAGCTACCCATAGGGAATTGATCAAAAAACGCCGGGAGATAAAAGAATACGCCGAACTGTTTTTTAAGGAAAATGCCAGCCGGGTAAAGATGCTAAAGGATATAGACCGGCTGATTGACAGGGCAGAGGAGAACGGGTTTTTGGAGCGATCGGAAAATCATGATGTGGCGGATGAGCAAAAGTTCCGGATCAGGAAGATCATCAAAGCCCGGGTAGATAGTGAAATTTTAGAAGATTTTAAACAGCAACTGACAGCACATGCAGCTAAGCGTATTCAGCACGGATAATGAGAAGAGTGGTTTCCGGTTACAATATATGGAAGTATTTAACTGGGGTACTTTCGATGAGCAGATACATACCATTACCCCTAATGGTGAAACGAGCCTGTTAACGGGAGCCAATGGTAGCGGTAAAACCACTTTCGTGGATGCCCTGCTTACATTGATCGTTCCCGAAAAAAGATACCGCTTCTATAACCAGAGCAGTGGTAGTGAAAAGAAAGGCGACCGTACCGAGGACACCTATGTAATGGGAGGTTACGGTACCATTAATTCTGATACGGGTGTTACCAAAACGCTTTATCTCCGCGAAAACCGGGACGAGGCCTACAGCATACTGCTGGCCAATTTTACCAATGAGGCACAGCAGGAAGTAACCCTGTTCCAGGTACGTTATTTTACCAATGGCGATATGCAGAAGCGTTTTGGTATTGCCCATAAAAGCCTGCGTATTGAAACGGATTTCAAACCCTTTGACCTGGGCAATGCCTGGAAACGCAGGATAGATCAACAATACAATAAGGGCAGCCGTAAACAGGTTGAATGGTTTGATGCGGCCAGCAAATATGCCAACCGTATGGTGGATGTGCTGGGTATGCAGAGCATCCAGGCCCTGACCTTATTTAACCAGACGGTAGGTATTAAAGTACTGGGCAATCTGGACGACTTTATCCGTACCCATATGCTGGAGCCAAGGGATATGGAATCATCTTTCCAGGAGCTGAAAAAACACCTGGCTACTTTGCTGGATGCCCAACGTAATATTGAAAAAGCGGAAGAGCAGATACGTTTGCTGCAACCGGTGCATGAGCATTATACCGGCTTTAAAAACCTGCAGGGCCAGCAGAAGACCATACAGCAATCGGTGCAAACAGCCAGCATCTGGAAAAGCTATACCCAGGACGCTTTATTACAGGAAGCATTGGAAGAAGATGCTGCTAATATAAAAGCCCTGGAGCAACAGGCAGGTGATCTTAAAGAGGAAATAGACCGGTTGCACGAAGAAGAACGAACCACCCGCAACCAGATCGAGCAAAATAAAGCGGGTCAGCGTTTAAAACAACTGGAGCAGGAGCTAAAAGAGCTGCAAATAAAGAAGAAAGAGGCCGAAGCCAATCTGACCCTGTTTACCGAATGGTGTACCACATTGCACCTGGAAGATAAAACCGCTTCGGATGAAGAAAGCTACAAAAGAATACAAAAAGAAACGGCCAGGGCGGCGATGAGGCTGGACCGGGAAAACCGCCTGAATGAAGATGATGATTTTGATGCGAAGAACCAGCACCGCAAAGCCAATGATGAACGCGAGCAGCTGGAAAGGGAGCTGAATATTTTATTGCACAGTAAAAGTAATATACCGGCCCACCTGGTCAATGTGCGAAAGGAGCTATGCAATGCGCTTCGGTTGGAAACTGCTGATCTGCCTTTTGCAGGGGAATTGGTACAGGTGAAGTCGGAAGAGCTGCATTGGCAGCCGGCCCTGGAGAAATTATTGCATGGTTTTTCCTTACGTTTATTGGTACCCGATAAGCACTATAAAAAAGTAACCCGCTATATCAATCAAACCAATATAGGAGCGCGGCTGGTATACTACCATGTAAAGGACACGATACCTGTATTGGCCGAAGATCAGACGGTTTTTTATAAGCTGGATTTCCACCCTGATCATGCTTTGTCAGAATGGGTGCAGCAACAGGTGATACAGCAATTTTCTTATGTATGCCTGAATGATGAAAAGACACTGGAGCGGTATGATAAAGCCATTACCCTGAATGGCCTGGTTAAAAATCGCAATCGTCATGAAAAGGATGACCGCCCGGGTGTAAATGACGCCGGGCGTTATGTAATGGGCTGGAACAACGAACGTAAAAAGGAAGCGCTGATCACGCGCCGGAATAAATTAACGGATGAGCTGGCCAATACTGCGGAAATTATAGAGCGTTGTCGCAATCGTGCCGGTCGTTTACAAAAACAGTATTACGCCCTAAGCCGGTTACAGGAGCATGGTGGGTTTGCTTTGTTGGATGTGGCAGGCTTTCAACGCGGTTTGCATAAAACCGAAGAGCAGATCAAAGAGCTGAGTAAAAGTAATAACCAGCTACAGGCATTAACGGCTCAGCTGGATGAAGTAATAGCACAACGTGCGGAGGCGGAGAAAAAATGGCTGTCTGCCAACGGTGAAGTGACCACTTTGCAAAACCGGGTGAATGGCCGGATGCAGCTCCGTACTACCCTGCAGATCTTATTGCAACATATTACACCAGAGAATAAGGACGAGCTGTTGCAGTTTCAGCAGCAACATGCCGTAGCCCTGGGTGGTGTCACACTGGACACGATTGAAGAAACCTATCGCTTATTCAAAGAGAAGCTGGACACGGAAGCCGCTGTGATACAGCAACAGTTGCATAAAACGGAAACGCATTTAAACCGCAGTATCAGCCAGATTAAAAACCCGTCGCCGAATTTGCTGCAACGTTTTCCCGACTGGTATAGTGATGTACAATTCTTGCCCGAGGAAGCGGCTTATGCGGAAGAATTTAAGGAGTGGCTGGATAAGCTGGAAACAGAGAACCTGCCCAAATACCGGAGAGACTTTGAGAATTTCATCAATGATACGATTACGTATAAAATTGGCGGATTGAATGAAGAAATGGAGAAATGGGAACGGGAGATCAACAACAGCGTGAATAAGCTCAATCAATCTTTGGGCGTTATTAATTTTAACCGCCTGCCGGATACTTATATCCAGCTGGGTAAACGCTCGGTGCCTGATGCAACCATTAAGGCCTTCCGCAATGCTTTGCTGGACGCCTTACCGCAGGCCGCCAACTGGCAACAAAGTAAGTTTGAAGAAAAAGCCCTTCACTTCCGCCAGAAAGTACAGCCTTTGATTGATAGCCTGGATGAGAGTGAAAGCTATCGCGCCCGTGTAATGGATGTGCGTAACTGGTTTGAGTTCTGGGCCGATGAAAAGTACAGGAATACCAATGAGCTGAAGAAAACCTATCGCCAGATGGGACAGTTATCGGGAGGGGAGAAGGCACAGTTAACGTACACCATCTTATGTAGCGCCATTGCCTACCAGTTTGGTATCACCCGCGAAGGAAAGAACAGTCGCAGCCTACGTTTTATAGCCGTAGATGAAAGCTTTAGTAACCAGGATGAGGACAAAGCTACTTACCTGATGGAGCTTTGTAAGCAATTACACCTGCAATTATTGGTGGTCACCCCTAGTGATAAGATACAAATCGTTCAGGACTATATTGCTCATGTGCACCTGGTGCAAAGGGTAAATAACCGGCATAGCGTCATGTATAATATGACGATCAAAGAGCTGCAACAGAAAATAAAGAATAAAGAAGAGCTGGTTGAGGCATAATAGGGATGATGCCTCCTTAGCCAGGCGTCAATTGGAATGGCACCTATTACCCGGATATGGTTGGGACGCTACTTTAGCCGAACGTCTTTGCTCCGTAGGAGCAACCTGGTTATAGCCCCATAATATTTACAAATATTTTGCGTGCCATAGGTATGCAACCATTGCCTGTTCCATTTTATCGGCATGGATCTCTGCCAGGCCATACATCTTGCCGCGGCTTCTAAAATAGGTAGCCGCGGCACACACGTAATTTTGATACCACATTCTATAAACAGGTAATGCTTAGGCATTATATTACCTCTGGTGCCATTCCAATTTTGCTAATAACAAACCGGCATCAATTTTAGGTGAAATGCATCCAACTGGTTTGTGAGACACAAACCTCAGCATAGCCCTGGCCAGTGTCTGCACTGGCTGGAAGGGAAGAATAGACTATATGTAATAATGATTTTGATACTTGTTTATTATAACATCATACTAGCCAAAGACGAAGATATCTGCTAAACTACAGGAAACTTGCAGGCCGGCCAGGCTAATTCCGCATTGGGTTCGAAATGATCTGTAAAAAGAAGTACCACTTAAAACGAAAATGGGCATAACACCCATTATCCTAATATGGTTTTAGAGACGATCATAGCTGAATGCTTTGCTCCATAGGAGCAACCTGGTTATAGC
>JBCNOR010000590.1:0-3321 GCA_039593785.1 Niabella sp.
CTTTAATATGCGGATCCAGCCTGTGTGTGTTGCGCTCTGTGTTATAAAAAGTGCCGTTTTTGCTTGGTCCTGCATCACCTAACTGGTACACAATCCGGCCATCAGAGAGCTGCCTTCTGATGACCTGGCAATGATTTTTTGAAATAAACCTATCCCCGGTTTTTATGGCAAAATCAGCTATTTGTTCAGAACCTCCGTCGTTCCAGCGCCCCACTATGGTAATATCTTTTATTAAAACGTAACGCTGTGGCTGGGTGAGAAAATTGGGCACCACTTCCAGGTAAGCTCCTTCAGTTGAAATTTTAGTATCGGCAGCAAGAGGATCGATATCAATTACTTCCGGCTCCGGCTCTTTGGCCTGTGGAATATCAATTTTTCCTTCAATGCCGTCATAATAAAACTGGCTTAATTCACGGCCCGTTTTAAAACGGTCCTGCGGTAATTTTTCCAGGCATTTTTTCACCAGCATTTCCAGCCATTCGGGGATATCGCATTCAGCTTCCACATTATCTTCACTTAGGATAGCGATCCTGCTTTTACACATATCGGGTATAGCAGCATTCCGGTGCTTTTCCTCCAGTTGAATCATATCACCGGCCACCTTATAATCCTTTACGGGAAAAGGAACCACGCCTGTTAATGCTTCGTAAAGTACGATACCAAAGCTATAGATATCTGAAGGCGCATCGACCATGGCCCCGCTCCACTTTTCAGGAGACTTATACTCAGCCATACCCTCTTCTTTCTTGCTATGTCTTACGGCATTAGGGTCGGTAAAGGACAGTCCAAAATCTATTAATACATAACGATAGGTGCCATCCTCATTGCGTGTACGGATTATATTTTTGGGATTGATATCGTTATGAATGACCGCATTTCTTCTCAGCAGTGCAGACTCTGTATGTTGTACAGTATTACCGGGCAAATAATAGTGATGGCAATAGTTTAATGCGCCGGCTATCTGCTCAATCAGGTCCAGCGTATCATCAATCGAAAAATATTTCTCTTTTTTAAGGATCGTTTCCAGCGTTTCCCCGTCAACAAATTCCATTTCAAGAGAAGGTTTATGATCCAGTATATGCTCTTCGTAAACTTTTACAATATTGGGGTGATCGAGCTTTTTTAAGATATCCACTTCCTCCTTGAAATCCCGGTATTCTTTCTCGGTTTCATTCTCAATAGTCAGATCTAACTGTTTCAGGGCCACAATATCACCATCTGCTTTTCTGCGTGCTTTAAATACCGCGGAAAAACCACCATGCCCTAAAACTTTTAAAATATCGTACGATGTTGCTAACTCTGTCATTATTGGGGTTTCCTTTATGGGTTTATTCGGTAATGTAAAACTCCAGCACTATCTTATCATTAAAGCAAATCGAATCACCATCTTTTAAAACATGCGGAACTGCGGACTGATTCAGGCTTACTCCCGAAAAATCATTTCTACCAGCATTATATATTTTAATTTTATGCGATGGGTTATTCAGGAATTTAGAACGGTAGATCTTAAAAGCGCCCAGGTCTTTATCAAAAACAATCTGTGCATGAGCCCGGCTGATATAGTTATTGATTTGATACTGTTCTTCACTTTTTTCTTCCATTCCTATAAAAGCTATGTCGTTATGTATCTTAGGACCATTATCGATCTTTGGGTCTTTGCACCTGCCAATAAAATAGGTCTTTCCTGATGGCTCCAGTATATACTCCGTTTCCCATGTAATACCTTCCGTGGCTATAACCCTCGCTCTTACCTTACGCATTGATTCCCCGGGTATCAATACCTCCACCCCTACACCATCAATAATGGGCGTAACTTTATCAGTCAGGCCCGAGTTATTCAATACCTCAACGGTGAAGTTATCTTTATACGCAATGCCTCTTGATTTTAAAGTGCGTTTGATCTGTTTGATAAAATCTGCATCTTTGGTAAGCGCATTTACTGCTACGTTCTCAATGGCGTTATCGGCAAATCGTGAATGAAAGACAAAGCCTGATACCGTGCTATTTCCATAACCCATCATTTTAATGGCATGGGTAATAGCACCAATGGTTACCTCTTTTAGCTCTTCCACATTATCTAACGATGTTGTACGGCCAGGCTGTGAGTCCATCCGCTTTGTGGCTGTTGCTACATCATTGTCTTGAGGTGGCTTTGAAGGAGCCGGTTCTTCATCTGCATTTAATTTATCCGACAATTGCTGTAGCTTTTTTTTAAACCAGTTGCTCATGATGTCAAGTTTTTAAGTGGAAAACCTGCCTGTTGGCAGACAGGGTTGAAAGGTTCAAAAGTAGAAAAGCGGATCTTATCATAATCACTCCTATTACTATATCAACTCTTTAAACCGATCTAAAAATATCCGGATGCCTTTAACTGTTTTAAAATATCAATTGCCAATTGTTTGGCGTGCTCCGAGTTACCTATTTCTTCAATTCGTATTGCAAATGCTATAGGAGCACCCAATTTAGGAGATGGCACATAAAACGTATACCAGGCGTCCGTAATTCTTTTACGAATGGTTTGATCCTTTACTCTTATCAACTTATCCCGCTCCGGGCTGCCCGTTTTACCATACACTTCCAGGCCGGTTGCAGCTGCTACTTTGGCCGACTGTTCTTTCAGGAAACCGGAGATAATGCCGGCTGTACCCGCATTTTTCGCCAAAGCTACTGCCGGCTCCTGTTGCAGCGGCTTATTCCATGCTTTATATAAAAAACGGGACGGCTGTAAAGAATCTTTATTGGCAATACCACCACTCATTTTTGCCAGGTGCAAAGGAGTAGCCATTAATTCCCCCTGCCCCCAGGCTATATTGGAGTAGTTGGACTGAAAGCGTTTGCGCGTGTTCATCAACCGCTGGCTTTTAGTATTATAAATGCTGCGTCCTTTATCCAGGAACTCCTCCCATGCTTTAAAATTAGCATTCCGGTCATAATCCAGTGGCTTTTTAAAATTAAACCCACCCCTGTTAATAATATTCATGCCCAGCATATCATACATTTCAAAGAGCGAAGGCTGCAGTTTTTTTTCATTAGCCAACTTAATGAAGTATACATTACTGGAACGAACAATCGCTTTACGCATATCGACATTTTCATTAGAAGGCTCATCTGCACGGATCACTTCTGCCGGATAAACAAAAAAGCTAAAATTGGCAGCCCCTAATCCATATTGGTTGAAAGCGGCATAGGCGTCAATGATCTTTACGGTTGATCCGGGCCGGGATGTATAGGTAATACCCAGGTCCTGCGGCACTACCATCCTGTCGTTGAATATCTGTTTGTAAATATTGCGATAATCGTCCGGTTCTATATTGCTGATCA
>JBCNOR010000591.1:0-3311 GCA_039593785.1 Niabella sp.
GTAATGAGTTACTAAAAGATACTTTGCAGTGGTTAGATGTTGCTGTTTCACCTGCTCGAAGAGCTGCAAAGCCTCCTCTTTTTTATGCTGGTAAAAAGCTTCGGCTACTTTTTCAAGCGCATTGGTGGTTTTACCCATCGCAGAAATCACTACCAGTAGTTGCTGATTTTGGTACTGCTGCAAAATAGCTGCTACATTTTTTACTCTTTCAACACTATTAACCGATGCGCCGCCAAACTTAAAAACTTTAACCATTTGTACTTTTTAGAAAGTGCAAATGTCGTGGTTTGTCGGCAATATTTTGAGCGTTTGGCCCAGGCGCCTGTATAAAATAAAGTATCGCATCTGTTGATACAGTCAACTTTTCAAGGGTCATCTGCTAACTAAATTGTAGCTTTAGCGCATGGCAAATGTGAAGATATCTGTAAGGGACCTGGTAAAAAACTATGGCGATTTTAACGCGGTTAAGGGTATTTCTTTTGATGTATATGAAAACGAAATATTTGGATTACTGGGACCTAACGGCGCAGGGAAGTCTACTACGCTTGAAATAATAGAAACCCTTCGCAAAAAAACAAGCGGTTCGGTACAGGTAGGCGGGTATGATCTGGACAAAAATCCGGATATCATTAAGGGCCTGATAGGTGTGCAGTTACAAGCCAGCAGTTATTATCCCGGCCTGAATTTGCTGCAGCTGATCGATCTGTTTGCCGGCTTATATAACCGGAAGGTAGAGGGAATGGAATTATTACGCTCGGTAAACCTGGAAGAAAAAGCAAAAGCTAAATTTAAAGAATTAAGCGGGGGACAAAAGCAACGGTTTTCTGTAGCTACCACCCTTATTAACCAGCCGCAGGTAATATTCCTGGATGAGCCTACTACCGGTTTAGATCCACAGGCCCGCCGTAACCTATGGGAGTTGATTAAAACGATCAAAGCGCAGGGCACCACGGTAATTATCACCACACATTATATGGATGAGGCTGAATATTTATGCGACAGGATTGCGATCATTGACGCCGGTAAGATTGTGGCATTGGATACGCCCGACAACCTCATCGATCATTTGGTTGCCTCTGGTTTTGAAAGGCCGCGGGAAGTTAAAAAAGCCAACCTGGAAGATGTATTTATACAGTTAACAGGCAAGACGCTTAGAGATGCCTGATTGACTTATTAAGTGAATCTTCGAGGTGTATAGATTTTATGAATTACTTTTGAAAAAATGTTTTATGGATTTGAATTTACAACACAAATTACGTTCCGCTATGAATGAAAAGATAGAAAAGCAAAAACAGGAAGGCCGCGATTTTCTGGCAGCAAATAAAAGTAAAGAAGGGGTGCAGGAGCTCGAAGGCGGTATCCAGTATGAAATCATTAAAGAGGGTACAGGTGTACAGCCTGAGTTGTCTGACTCCATAACTGCACATTACAAAGGCGCATTATTAAGTGGTAAAGAATTTGACAGTTCTTTCAAGCGTAATCAGCCTTTTACTGCGCGTCTTACCCAATTGATCCGCGGCTGGCAAATTGCTATTCCATTAATGAAGGAAGGCAGTCACTGGAGGTTATGGATCCCCTCTGACCTGGCTTACGGAGACAGGGGCGCCGGCGCTGATATCCCGGGTGGTGCTACTTTATTGTTTGAAGTGGAATTACTAAAAGTTAATAAATAATACATTGGAAATAGAAAACCAATATCCGATTGGACCTGCTTCCTTCGTAGAATTTTCTACGGCAGCAAAAGAAAGTGCATTGGGCGACATACAGTTCCTGCCCAATGCGCTGGAAGCAGCCATTTTAAACCTGGATGAAGCACAGTTGCAAACACCTTACCGTGAAGGCGGCTGGACGGTTAACCAACTGGTGCATCATGTGGCCGATAGTCATATGAACGCCTATATTCGGTTTAAGCTGGGTTTAACAGAGGCAACACCTACTATTAAGCCCTACGAGGAGCAATTATGGGCTGAGTTAAATGATGTAGCATCTGTTCCCATCAATGTGTCCATTACATTACTATTTGCCTTGCATCAGCGTTGGTACGCTGCCCTGGAAGACCTGGATGATGCTGCCTGGGAACGAACAGTTTTTCACCCGGCGTCACAAAAGGAATTGTCTTTATGGTACCTGCTGCAAATGTATGCCTGGCATGGTAGGCATCATGTGGCGCAAATAAATGGATTAAGAGATAAGATGGGGTGGGGGTATTGGTAGTTGGTTAACTGGTTGATTGGTTGACTGGTTGACAGGTTAAGAAGTTGATAAGTTGACTGGTTGGCTGGTGCTGCAGACAATCAACCATGAACGATGAACCATGATCTAAAATAATTTACAATGAATTTGAAATGGGAGATACTGAAATCAGAGCAGCTGTTTAATGATCTCTGGTTTAAAGTGAGAAAGGATACCTGTAAAACACCGCAGGGGAAAATTGTAGATCCCTACTATGTATATGAATTTCCAACCTGGGTGACCTGCTTTGCTTTGACAGAGGATAATAAAGTGGTCATGGAATTACAATACCGCCATGCTATTGGTGAAACCTGCTGGGAAATTCCTGGTGGCTGTGTAGATGATACGGATGATAGCCTGGAAACAGCTATAAAAAGAGAATTGCTGGAGGAGACCGGGTTCGAGTTTGAAAGTTTTGAATACCTGGGAAAAACATGCGCCAATCCATCCACCAATAACAACTGGATGCATATGTTCCTGGCAAGAGGCGGAAAAAAAACAGCAGACCAAAATCTTGATGAGAACGAAGAGATACAGGTTGAGCTGATGGACCTGGAAGTATTTAAAGAAAAGTTCAGGAATAACGAGTTTATACAATCGATGCATGTGACCTGTATGTTGTATGCGTTGATGAAATTGGGTGAGTTGAGGGTGTGAGGTAAATTGTTTGTTGACAGTTGACAGGGCAAACCTATCAGGCATCCGGTATCCAGCATCTAGTATGCCGGATACGGCATCTAATATCAAGTATCCATTGTCCAGCATCGAATATCCGGCACGCATGTACCACAAACAATTAAATAAAGACAAAGTGATGAAGGCCCTGATCCAATCGCAGGGTGTTTATACTATTGAGCAGAAAAAGAATGTTTGCCTGCAACTCTGTGCTTCTATTATGAGCCAGCAGTTAAGTACCAAAGTGGCTACTGTCATTTATAACCGGTTCCTGAATCTTTTTAAATCGAAATCACCCAAACCTACGGCTATACTGCAAGTGCCGCATGAAACCCTTAGAAGTATCGGGCTGTCCAATGCAAAAGCAGTATATGTAAAAAACGTATGTAACTTTTTTATAGAAC
>JBCNOR010000592.1:0-3290 GCA_039593785.1 Niabella sp.
GCGGTTCATAACTTAAAATAAAAAGTGATCAATGGTTTAAACGCCGAATTGAGTAAGATGATGGTCGAGGTGTTTGGCAAACATATTATTCCACTCGGTTTGAGTAAGTGTGCCAAATGAGTGCGACTCTTTACCTTCAAAATAGGGGCCTCCCAACTCCTGTGTTTGGATCAGGTAGTCAATTAACCTCTTTTTTTCGGCCTCATAGTTTTTCTGATCAGCAATTATAAAAGCCGGGGCCGTGCGCATATTATGCGGGTACGGCTTTTCGTTAACAATATTCTTTTTTACAAATTTCTTCAGTATCCATTTCATCAATCCTTTAGGCTTAGGATGTTTGCCTGGTTCATAAAGCATTTCGTAGGGTACATTTACATGAGCCAGCATTTGGTCCACCGTCATTTTGCCCCAGTATGGTTTTGTTTGAGGAGTTAAATTGTTGATGCGCGCAATGGTTGTCTTTACTCCTTCTGAAGAAAACAGGTCAGTCATTATTATTTGGTTTGTGTAAAAGTACAACATACCCGTATTATTTTGTCATTTATAATATGACAGCAGATAACGGAGTGTCTGCTAAATCTTCGTATTTTTAAGGTTCTCAATAAATCAAAAAAATATACATGAAAAAGATTCTTGCTATTGTATCAATGTTATTGTTGGGTTCAATATTACATGCCCAAAAAGCTTTCTGGCTTTTTAATGGTAAAAACCTGAATGGTTGGACCGTGCATGGTACTGAAAAATGGTATGTAGAAAAAGGTGAATTGGTTTGCGAAAGCGGCCCTGATAAGCAATATGGCTATTTGTCTACCGACAAAAAATATAAAAATTTTGAACTGACCTTAAAATTTAAGCAAGAGGCAAATGGCAACAGCGGGGTCTTTTTCCGGTCTTCCATTGAGGGTGTAAGGATCAGCGGCTGGCAGGTGGAAGTAGCGCCAATTGACAAACATACCGGTGGTATTTACGAGTCGTATGGTCGTGGCTGGATGATAAAACCCAAGCCCGAAGATGAAAAATGGCTCAAGCAGGGTAAATGGAATACTATGAAAATACGTGTACTCAACGATCAGGTTACTACCTGGCTTAACGGCCACCAGATGATCGATCTGGCAGATTCTAAAATAGGTGCTGCCAACGGTTTTATTGCTTTACAGATACATGATGGTGGGGGTATTAAAGTTCGTTGGAAAGATATTATCCTGAAGGAATTGTAATTCAATAACTGGATATTGTTGAAAGCGTTTACCTGTATTATACCATTGCTTTTATTAGCGTATTCGTGGTAATTGAAATACATTTGCGCCATGAGCGATAAAAAAGTCAGAGTACGTTTTGCCCCCTCGCCTACAGGGGGCTTACATTTAGGCGGTGTAAGAACCGTTTTATATAATTATCTCTTTGCCAAAAAACACGGTGGAGATTTCATCCTGAGGATCGAAGATACCGACCAGACGCGTTTTGTTCCGGGAGCAGAGGAGTACATTTTTGAGTGTTTAAAATGGGCTGGGCTGGAGCCGGATGAGAGTGTGCAGCATGGCGGGAATTACGGCCCTTACAGGCAAAGCGAACGCAAAGAATTATATAGAAACTATGCTGACCAGTTAGTGGCAGAAGGGCATGCTTACTATGCTTTTGACACGCCCGAAGAGTTGGAGCAAATGCGGCAGCAATATAAAACGGATGAAAATCCTTCTCCCCAGTACGATCAGAAAGTTCGTATGCAAATGCGCAATTCTTTAACACTGGATGGCGATACGGTACATGAGCTGATGCATAGCGATACCCCTTATGTGATACGAATTAAGATGCCGGATAACGAAACGGTGAGCTTTAATGATATGATTCGTGGCGAAGTGAGCTTTAATACTTCTGTAGTTGACGATAAGGTATTATTAAAAGCAGATGGCATGCCTACCTATCACCTGGCGGTGGTAGTGGATGATCATTTAATGGAGATCAGCCACGCTTTTCGTGGAGAAGAATGGCTGCCCAGCGCGCCCGTGCATGTATTACTTTGGAAATATCTTTTTGGTGAAGATAAGATGCCGCAATGGGCACATTTCCCGCTTATATTAGGTCCCCATGGAAAGCTTAGTAAAAGAGACGGGGCCAAATATGGTTTCCCGGTATTTGCCATGAATTGGAAAGATCCTAAAAGTGATGAATTGACAGAAGGGTTTAAAGAAAAAGGATTTTTGCCGGAAGCTTTTATAAACCTGCTTGCTGTATTGGGGTGGAACGATGGTACCGAACAGGAGCTTTTTTCAATAGAGGAAATGATCGATAAATTTTCGATGGACCGTGTGCATAGCGCCGGGGCGAAATTCGATTATGAAAAGGCAAAGTGGTTTAACCAGGAATGGATTAAAAAGCTGGATGGACCGGTATTGGTACCCCGGGTGCAGGAAATACTTGCAGCTAAAGGAGTGAAAGTTACTGACGCCGCCTTACTTGGGAAGGTGATAGAACTGGTAAAAGACCGGTGCGTATTGCTCCCCGACTTCTATGAGCAGTCTTCTTATTTCTTTGCCACACCTAAGGTAATTGACCTGGGAGCTATACAACCCAAATGGAATGAAGCAAAGACGCTGTTTTTCCAGGAGCTCATAAGAAACTACCGGTTGGCTGCCATTTGGGAAGCGCATGACCTGGAGAATAATTTTAAAGAGATCGCCGCAGCCAACCAGCTTAAACCAGGCGAGGTAATGCTGCCCCTGCGCATCATGCTGGTAGGAGGCAAATTCGGGCCAGGCGTGTTCGACATTGCCCAGATCATTGGCAAGGATGAAACCATCAAAAGAATTGAAAATACTTTAAAGCAGTTGAGCCCGGGCCATTAACAGCCGACAGGCAAAGAAGCCACCAGGGGATAGGAGTAAGCTAAGACCTGATAATAGTTTGTTCGTATGCCTTGATGGCTTTTTTCGTGGCCAATCCGCGCCAGCTTAATGCTAATACCTGTTTTAAGAGCTGGATGTCATAATGATGAACCCACATGCATAGGTAGGGATAGTTTTTGAAGTGATCGGGTAAATGAAACAGTTCAGGATGGCTATTTAAGTACTGATCTCTCAGCTCAAAATTAAGACGTATCGGAATGAAGCTGCCACTTTCGTGCAGGCGACACATTAATTTTCCCCTTACCTTCACAGATGGGGTTCCTTCATGTGAAATGGCCTCTTCCGTTTCAGGAAACGACAACGCTACCTGTTTTACTGTTTCAAAATCGGCGGGGTTGTAAGCGGGCAGTGAGGATTTCATTGCTACTTCTTTTTTAGGCATTGTTG
>JBCNOR010000593.1:0-3281 GCA_039593785.1 Niabella sp.
ACACAACGGAATGAAGAAGGAGATTTTTATGAAGCCAATCACCTCGAAGGTGATGCCAATATGTATGCAGTGATGAAAGAGCTGGTGTTGTTGCAGCAGAGAAGACAGATATCTTTACCGGTGCGGCCGGATCATGGTCATCAAATGGTGGATGACCTGCGCAAGAAGACAAATCCTGGGTATTCTTGTATCGGCCGTTTACGCGGGTTAGCGGAGTTGCGAGGACTGGAAATGGGCATCGCATATTCTATTTTATCATAAATTATATTTTTTGTTAAAAACAGGTGTATCATTGAGGCAGGCCAAAACCTGCCTCAACTTTTTTATATCCTAATTGTTCTTTACAACATATATCCTATAAAAATAAAGTAATGAACAAAGTAAAAATTTCGAATACAGATCTGGAGATCGCTCCTCTGAATTTTGGTGGTAATGTATTTGGCTGGACTTTAAATGAAGAGCAGTCTTTTGGTATATTAGATGCTTTTGTTGATAAGGGCTATAATTTTATAGACACGGCGGATACCTATGCCTGGTGGGTAAACGGTACCGGTGGTCAGTCTGAAACCATCATTGGTAACTGGATAAAAGCCCGCAACAACCGTGATAAAATTGTGCTGGCTACTAAAGTGGGTTCTGAGACCAAGGAGCATGGCTATGACATCAGCAAAGCGCATATATTAAAGTCGGTGGACGAATCCCTGCAACGTTTACAAACCGATCATATCGACTTATATTATACCCATTTCGACGATCATAAAACCCCGGTAGAAGAAACCTTGTCGGCTTATGACGAAATCATCAAAGCCGGGAAAGTGCGGTATATAGCGGCTTCCAATCTATCGCCTGAAAGGCTGGTTGCTTCATTTGAAGCTGCCGAAAAAAATAATCTGCCACGCTATGTGGCCCTGCAGCCGCATTATAACCTGGTTGAAAGAGAAAAGTATGAACAGCAATATGCGGCCTTAGCGCAGCAATATAATTTGTCCGTGTTTCCTTACTGGTCTTTAGCGGCTGGCTTCTTAACGGGTAAGTATCGTAGCGAAGCCGATTTCAATAAAAGTGCCCGTGGCGCCGGTGCTGCCAAATACCTGAATGAAAAAGGGTTGGCAGTATTGAAAGCATTAGACCAGGTTGCGGCCGCTCATAACAGTACGCCTGCAACGGTAGCATTGGCCTGGTTGTTGGCCCAGCCCAATATAGATGCACCTATTGTAAGCGCCACCAGCAATCATCAGCTGGAAGCTTTATTTGCGGCCCCTGAATTAACACTTTCCGGAGAAGATCTGGATACATTGGATAAAGCAAGTAAATAATCTGACAGAAAAAGTTTTGAATAGAGCCTGGTTCGCCGGGCTTTTTTCATGGCATTGGGTCTTCACTTCAGTCATAAAAAAAGATTTCAGGTGGTGCTCAATAAAAAATTCGGGCCTCCTGTTTGCAGTAATCAACTAATTACCTATTTTTAATTGTACGATTAACAATTAAAAATCAATTGCCATGAAGAAAATGACGCTGGCCCTGCTTACAGCAGTTTTAGGAGCCGGAGTAAATGCACAGGTAGTAACTACTACTTTAAATACCGACGAAGCGAAAACAATCATTAGCAAACATATATACGGGCATTTTGCCGAACACCTGGGCCGGTGTATCTATGACGGTTTTTGGGTAGACGAAAAAATGGATGTAAAAAAGCAGGGTCGTATCAGGTTGGATGTGGTAGAAGCATTGAAAAAAATTAAGATACCCAATCTACGCTGGCCCGGCGGGTGCTTTGCTGACGAATATCATTGGAGAGATGGTATTGGTAAGCCGGCTGACAGACCGAAGATGGTGAATACCAACTGGGGAGGTGTTTCGGAGGATAATAGCTTTGGTACCCACGAGTTTTTAGAGCTATGCGGCTTGTTGAATACAGAGCCTTATGTGGCGGGCAATGTAGGCAGCGGTACGGTGGAAGAAATGGCCAAATGGGTGGAATACTTAAATTCCCCGGCTCAAAGTACCATGACCGAATTAAGAAAGCAAAATGGCCGGGAGCAGCCCTGGAAAGTGACTTACTGGGGAGTGGGTAATGAGAGTTGGGGCTGTGGAGGAAATATGACGCCTGAGTATTATGCCGACCTGTATAAAAGATACGCTACCTATGCCCGTAACTACCCGGGCGCACCCCTGAAAAAGATAGCCAGTGGCGCTAATTCCGACGACTACAGGTGGACCGAAGTATTGATGAAGAATATTCCGCGTAACCAGATGTGGGGCATGACCCTGCATTATTATACATTGCCAACAGGAAACTGGAGCGGCAGTAAAGGATCAGCTACTGCTTTTAACGAGCAGGAATATTTTAAAACCATGAAAAACTGCCTGCATATGGAAGAGCTGGTGCAGAAGCATTCGGCTATAATGGACAAATACGATAAAGAAAAGCGCGTAGCGCTGGTGGTGGACGAATGGGGGATATGGACGGATGTAGAACCTGGCACCAATCCGGGTTTCCTGTACCAGCAAAATAGTTTAAGAGATGCATTGATTGCCGGAACCACATTGAATATATTCAACAACCACGCAGACCGGGTAAAGATGGCCAACCTGGCGCAAACAGTGAATGTGCTGCAATCCATCGTATTAACCAAAGGAAAAGAAATGTTATTAACACCCACATACCATGTATTCGACCTGTTTATGGGACACATGGATGCCAGGCTGATCCCCATGAGTTTTACTACGCCGGACTATACAAGCGGTAATGAAAAAATTCCTGCGGTCAATGCCTCTGCTTCGCTCGACTCCAATGGTAAAATGCATATTACACTGGTTAATATTGACGCCGGGAAAGATATAACATTGAATATATCGCTTAAGGGAAAGAGCTATAAAAAAGTGAGCGGGAGAATATTGACCTCCAAAAGTTTTACAGATATCAATACATTTGATAACAAAAACAAAGTAATTCCGGCAGCTTTCAGTGGTGCAACAATCGGCAAAGGCGCGTTAAATATTAAATTGCCCAGGTTGAGTGTGGTTAGTGTCGAGTTGGAATAAGACGCCTCTGTAAGCTAATCAAACGTTTGAAATAATAATTTGTTAACAGTAAAACCGGAAATAGATCGTTTATCGTTATTATTGTTGCCGCCATTTTAAATTTTATACCCAAACGTTATGAACAAGAAGTTTTTTCTGTTATGCTTTATAGCAGGCATTTTCAGTTGCAAAACAGCGTCGGTACTTACAGATTATGGCATTGAGAAGGGGGATGAGTATGCGTCCATTGCTGTGTT
>JBCNOR010000594.1:0-3276 GCA_039593785.1 Niabella sp.
ATGCCCTCGAATGGCACCTGGCCGCTGCGGCTGTCGCCATTGGCCATCCATTGCATTTTTTTATTATAAGCAGAAGTGTCTATGGGAGGCGCCTGGCCCTCCGCAACAACAGAATCGGCTTTAAGCACGCTATCCTGCACGGCATTTGCCTGCTGACTTGTGCTATCTGCGGCACTTTCTGCTTCGTGATCATTGGCATCGGTTCCATTACAAACCGCAGCAGCAAAACTCAAAGCCAGGGGTAAAAAGATCCATTTCATTTATTTAATTTAAAGGGTAAGATAGGTTTAATTAACCAGATGTTCCTTTTGAAGTAATCGCATCCGGTAAGCATTCATAGCAGTGTTGCCCAGTTTTTTTATAAGACTATAATTAGCAATAAGGCCAACAGGAGCACCAATAACAGGAAGCAATTGCGCCATTTTGGCCAGGTCTATGTAGTCGCGGTATTCCTGTTGAAATTTACGCCATTCAAATTGGTTGATATCCTTTGGTAAGGTAGCGGCAGTCTGTCCCCAGTTCACCAGCTTCCTATATACGTTGCGACTATGCTCTTTACCGGAAAACGATAATTCGAAGATATGTAGCAGGTAAATACGTTCTTTATAGTCATCCAGGTCGAAGCCATAAGCAGCTGCTATTTCATACAACAGTTTTAGCTTTAATGCAATAAGGATCGGGAAATCGGCCAAACCTAAAAAAAATCCTCCCGCGCCTGTTACACCACCTTCTACGGCGGCAGTGCTCCTGTAAAATTTTATTTTTTCTTTCACCACCAGCTCGCGTTCCAATAAAGATAATCCCTGAAGTGGTTTTGCCGTGGTATGTTTTGCACCAAATAAAACACCCCTGATCATTTGTTTGATCACTGTGGTAATCGCATGGTGAACTTTCTCGGGTATCAAAGAATTGATCTTATCCTGCGCCTTCTTGGATAATTTGCCTAACAGGCCAGGGCCTTTCAACATGCTGAACTGCCACTTTTGTAATTCATGACCGACAAAAACCTCGTACTGATCCATACCGTTGGGTTTTGCAAAAACTATACCTTCTGACCTCGCATCAATAAAAAACCGGTCAGAAGCAATTTCTGACCGGTGTAAAAATATCCTGTTCCGCCTTTTACCAGAATCTAACGTAAATGGCAGTAATTAACAGCAATGTTACTACGATGAGTATCAAAGTTCTTGGATCTACCTTGAACATGCTCTTATCAATCGCAAATGCCTTCGGATTTTCTTTAGGACCTGCCAGACTGATAGCAATCATCACCAGAATAGTAATTACAAACGACCAGCCCATGTTGATCAGGAACGGTATTTCTGTAATGGTATGCACTACTCCTTTTTCCAGCTTTTCGTATGTAAAGGCCGTGTACATCCAGGTTTCTTTACCAAAAAGCTCCACTGCATAGCTGTTAAAGAAGATAGCCAGTACAAAACCTAATACTACCCCAACCAGGGCAGCTGTACCCGTTGTACGCTTCCAGAACATACCTAGCAGGAACATGGCAAATACACCCGGGCTGATAAAGCCGGTATATTTCTGGATAAAGGTAAATCCACCTTCACCACCTATGCCCAATGCATCCGTCCAGGTAAACGCCAGCGCAATTAACATAGAGATGATAATCGCCCATCTTCCGGTTCTTACCATCTGGATCTCAGTGGCATCAGATTTAATGTACTTTTTATAAATATCCAGGGTATAAATGGTGGAGATACTGTTTACCTTCCCTGCCAGGGAAGCTACGATAGCTGCAGTTAAAGCCGCTACTGCCAAACCTTTTAAACCAACAGGTAAAAATCCGAGGATAGCCGAATAAGCGCCATCTTTTATACCATTAAAACCAGGAAGCTGTCCTTTGCTATGTAATACATAAGCCGCAATACCGGGCAACATTACAATAATAGGCATGAACAGTTTCAGAAACCCGGCGAATAAGATACCGGTACGTGCTGTTCTTAAATCTGCACCCAAAGCACGTTGCGTGATATATTGGTTACAGCCCCAATAGTTCAGGTTCACGATCCACTGACCGGCAAAATACATCGCCAACCCGGGTAATACCACATATTTCTGTACATCCAGGTTTTCCGGCATCGACAAGGTAGTAGTAGTTACCGCAGGCTTATCCAGCATCAGCTTAAAATGGCCCGGGGCTTCATTCATTAAGGATTTAAACCCGGCGATAGCGCTACCTACTGCAGCACCGTTGATGCGCTGATCTACAATCTGCAGGGCCATATACACGGTTGCAAAACCACCTATAATCAACACCGCCACCTGTATTACATCGGTATAACCAATTACTTTCATCCCTCCTAAACCAATCAGCAATGCCATTACCAATAAAACAATCATAATGACATGGAGGTATCCACCACCCAATAATGTGTCGATAGCCAATGCACCCAGGTAAAGGATAGACGTTAAGTTAACAATTACATATAAGAACAGCCAGAATACAGCCATAATGAGCGAAACAGACTTATTATACCGCGTTTCGAGAAACTGCGGCATGGTGTAAATCTTATTCTTTAAATAAATAGGTATAAACCACACTGCAACTATAATCAATGCTACCGCAGCGATCCATTCGTAAGCCGCTACCGCTACCCCCACAAAAAATCCCTCACCACTCATACCTATAAACTGCTCGGCAGAAATGTTAGAGGCGATCAGCGAAGCTCCGATAGCCCACCATGTTAATGAACCTTCCGCCAGAAAGTAGTCGTGCGACGCTGAAACGGTCGCCTTTTTCTTACGCATATACACCCAATAACCATAAGATGCAACAAGGATAAAATAGGTAAAAAACACTACATAGTCCAGCGTACCCAAATTATTACTCATAATGACAGCAATTAAAATTTTTTAAAAAAGTTTGCTAATATAATCAATAAAATAATCGAAAAACGTTATTTTTTTTAAGCTTTATTCAATTGATAATACACATCACTCCAACGTAATTCATTTTTAAAATTGTAGAGTTCAGTGTTTTTATTGATCAATGTAAACTCAATACCCGCCATGTCGGCAAAATCTTCCAGGTGTTCAGCCGTCAGGTTTTGCGAGTAGCCGGTATGATGCGCACCACCTGCAAGTATCCATGCTGCGCAACCGGTATTCATATCAGGATAAGGTTTCCATAGTACGCGCGCTACCGGCAATTTAGGCAGGTCGTTCTGCGGCTCTACTGCCTCCACTTCGTTTACCAATAACCTGAAGCGGTTACCCATATCTACCACCGACGCGTTTAAAGCCGGACCACCA
>JBCNOR010000595.1:0-3273 GCA_039593785.1 Niabella sp.
TGGCAACGCAGGAAGAGCTGAAGCAAAACGCGAGGTCCAGAAGCGCGAAGCTAAGAGTGGCAGAAAAATTATGATGTTAACCGGTATCAGATATCCGGTATCTAACATCTAACATCTAATATCTCAAACATGAAAGAAGGGCAGGTGAAGTTTAATTGGAAGAAATGGTTGAATTATCAATCCATTGTACGGCAGGTGCCTTTCCTTTTTTTCCTGGCTTTTTTAGCAGTAGTGTATATCTATAACGGGCATATGGCAGATAAAACAGTCCGGAAAATAAATGCAATGGCTAAAGAGGTAAAAGAGTTGCAGTGGGAGTATAAAAGCTTGAAAAGTGAAGTGATGTTTCGCAGCAAGCCGAGCCAATTGTCGAAAGCCTTGCAGCCACTGGGTTTGAGCGAATTGAATGAAACACCTTATGTACTTAAAGACTCGCTGGAAGATTATCTGGCGGGCGTTCAGGAATAAATAATTGATATCACTCTTCATCAGAAGTTGAAATATGGAGGTTAAAAAGGATATATTATGGCGCGTGTATCTATGCTTTATCGGCATAGTGGTGTTGTCTGTAATGATTCTGGGTAAGGCGGTAGTGATCCAGAAGCTGCAGGGAGAGCATTGGAGAAGCATGAGTGATAGTATGCACCAGAAGATTGTAGAGATTAATGCAGATCGGGGCACCATATTTAGTGAAGATGGCCAGATGTTGAGCACTTCACTTCCCCAGTTTGATATATACATGGATTTTAAAGCCGATGGTTTAAGAGATAAAGGAGGTAAGGTATACAATACTTATATTGACTCTTTTGCCATTGCGATGGCAGGTTATTTTAAAGATAAAACCGCCAAAGAATACAGGGCTGAATTTGATAAAGCCTATGCAAAGGGAAACCGGTATTATTCCCTCAAGAAAAAAATATCTTTTGAAGATTACAAAGCTTTAAGAGAATTCCCTTTGATTAAGCTGGGTAAAAACAAGAGCGGTATTGTTGTAGAGCAAACCAGCAAGCGTATTGCTCCATTTGGTTTACTGGCTAACAGAACCATTGGTTTGAGCCGCGAGTATGTTAACAGCGACGGTAAGGTGAAAAAGATGAATGTGGGATTGGAAATGAGCTATGACAGCCTATTGAACGGCCGCAGCGGGCAACGCCTGGTGCGTTACGCGTCGGGTGGTGCCGTGCCGGTGCAGGGTTTTGAGGTAGAGCCTGAAGATGGAAAGGATATTTATACTACACTGGACATCAATATGCAGGATGTAGCAGAAACAGCTTTGCTGCGTATGTTACAATCTATACACGCAGAATATGGTACTGCTATTGTAATGGAAACAAAAACCGGGAAGATAAAAGCAATAGCCAACCTGGGACGCAATGGCCAGGATACTACTTACTGGGAAAACGATAATTATGCTTTAAGGGTAACAGAGCCGGGCTCCACTATTAAGATTGTTAGCTTCCTGGCTTCGCTGGACAAAGGAAACGTAAAGCCAGGCGACTTGTTTGAGGTGGGCAGCACCGGGCGCATGCAGGTAGGGCCCCGTCCTATTACAGATGCGCACAGAATGCCCAAGCCTGTACTGACCATTGAAGAGTGTATTGCTCATAGCTCTAATGTGGGAATGGGACGCGTTGCATTAAAAGCTTTCGGTAAAGAGCCGACCGAGTTTAAAGAGTATTTGGATAAATATCACCTTACAAAAAAATCACCCATCGACCTGTCCGCTATTCCACGTCCAAGTGTTGCTCCGTTGGAAGCCAGTCATGGTGGAGTGATGAATCTGGTAACAATGGCGTTTGGATATGCCATTCAGGTGAGTCCGATGCAATTGCTTACGCTGTATAATGCAATAGGCAACAACGGTGTAATGATGAGACCTTACCTGGTAAACAGCATCAGGAATAACGGCGTTGTTATTAAGCAAATGCAGCCCACCGTTTTAGAGCAACAGATATGTAAGCCCGCTACATTGGAAGCGGCAAAAAAAGCCTTAGAGCTGGTTATAACAGAAGGTTCCGGTAAGGGTGTTTTTAAAGACATGCCTTTCCTGGTAGCAGGCAAAACAGGGACCGCCCAGGTGGCCGACCGCGGTATCGGGTATGCAAACAGGATCTACCAGGCTTCATTTGCCGGTTACTTTCCTGCTAACAATCCCCAGTATTCCTGTATTGTGGTGATCAGGACCAAAGCGGGCTCAGGCCTGTATTACGGCGGTCAGTTGGCTGCTCCTGTTTTCAGGGAAATTGCAACCAAGATCTATTCTATGTATGTAGATCGTAAAACGCCTAAGATGTACGAAGGGGCAGCAGACAGTACCAGCTATTTCTACGCTGGAAGCTCCGCAGGTATTAAAAATGTGCTTGGTTTTTTAGATATGAAGTATGTGGACTCTTTACAGCAGAACAGCTGGGCTACCATGTACGCTACCAACTACAAAAGAATTTTGCAAACCAATGTGGTAAAGGATAACCTGATGCCGAATGTGAGGGGGATGGGATTGAGAGATGCAATCAGGTTGCTTGAAGATATGGGGCTCAGGGTAAATGCAAGGGGTAGCGGAAAGGTAGCGGTTCAGTCTATTCAGCCGGGAGCGCCATTTAGAAAAGGGCAGTCAATCGTACTAAGCCTGGCCTAGTTAAAGAAGGTATTTTAATCAAATAAAAGATAAAGATTCATAGTGTTACTACAGGAGATTTTATATAAAACCAGTATGCAGTCGGTGGCGGGAGCTACAGATATTGACATCGCTGGTATTGCTATAGACTCCCGTAGTGTACAACCGGGTTATTTGTTTATTGCATTAAAAGGTGTTGCGGCAGACGGGCACCAGTTCATTGCGAAAGCTATACAAAGCGGTGCATCAGCTATTGTATGTGAAGTGTTGCCGGAAGCTATTGATCAGGCGGTTACTTATGTTCAGGTAGAAGATAGCGCTGCGGCAGCAGGAATCATCGCACATAATTTTTACGGTCGTCCTTCTGCCAGTGTAAAGCTGGTGGGCGTTACCGGCACCAACGGGAAAACCACTGTTGCCACCTTACTGTACCAGCTGTTTAGTGCACTGGGTTATAAGTGTGGCTTATTAAGCACGGTTCAAAATCATATCGGCAGCAAAGTAATAGCTGCAACACATACTACACCGGATGCGGTGCAACTAAACCGGTTGCTGGGACAGATGGTAGAAGAGGGCTGCTCTTATGTGTTTATGGAGGTGAGCTCTCATGCTATCGACCAGCACAGGGTTGAAGGATTGGAATTTGCCGGCGGTATTTT
>JBCNOR010000596.1:0-3255 GCA_039593785.1 Niabella sp.
CCCCACCAGCGCCCCGCCCAGCGCCACCCGCGACCAGGTGCGGTCGACCCGCACCAGCAACGTCGCCGTTACTGGGCGGCCCTGAAGATAGAGATGAAGGCAATGAAATTGCGGCAACAGATAATGCGAAAGTGTATAATGCCTGTGGCAAATTTAATCTTACTGAATCGGCCGACCTGGTGAAACGCGCGAAGGTCATTGTTACCAATGATACAGGGCTGATGCATATTGCTGCTGCCTATAAAAAACCGATCATTTCCCTATGGGGTAACACTACGCCTGAAATGGGTATGTTCCCTTATTACGGATTCAATAATTTAAACCAAAATGTATCGAATTTGTCTGTTCTAATGGAAGTTAAAAATCTGGGATGTCGTCCGTGCAGCAAGATCGGTTATCGTAAATGTCCGCGCAAGCACTTCAGATGTATGAACAATATACCCGTGAGCCCGATCGTAGAGCAGGTGAAGAAATTTTGGAAATGATCAATTACTAATATCTCAAATCTCAAGTCTCAAATCTAAATACCCAATCAATATGCGCAACTTACTTTTTCTCTCCGTTTTCGTCTTATTCTCTTGTTCCATGACCAAAAAACAAGCAAAAAGTTCTGGTTCTGGTGCAAACGCCTCCCTGAAGGGTACGGAATGGACGCTAAATAAGATTCCGGGCTTTACTATCGAAACTACCCGGAAGCCGGTAACCCTCACTTTTTCGGATTCTACCACTTTTTATGGATTTGCCGGATGTAACGGCTTTGGTGGCAACTTTACCGAAAGTGGCAAAAACCTGAAATTGGAGAAGATAATGGCTACCAAAATGGCCTGTATGCCCGGTATGGATACCGAAAACAGGATAATGCAAGCCATGATGACCACCGAAAAATATAGCATTTCGGGTAATAAACTGGTGTTGATGAAGGGCGAAACGGTGCTGGCAGAATTTACCAGGGGCAAAAAAGATGAAAAATAATTTTGCTATAAATTTAAATAACACTAATTTTGCGCAAAATTTTTGGAGCATGTTTGCAGTTGTAACAATAGCAGGACAGCAGTTCAGAGTTCAGGCGAACGATGAGCTTTTTGTACACCGCCTCGAAGGTAAAGCCGGAGACAGCGTTGAATTTTCTGACGTACTGATGACCAGCGATGGCGGTAGTGTTACCGTAGGCACCGCTGTTAAAGCAGTAGTGAAAGCAGAAATACTTGATCACCTTAAAGGCGACAAAGTTCTTATCTTTAAGAAAAAACGTCGTAAGGGATATCAAAAACTTAATGGTCATCGTCAATCTCTGACCAAAATTAAGATCCAGGCAATCGCATAAAGATTTTTTGGATAAATCAATTTATTATTTAACTTTGTAGCAACTACAACTTAATAAGAAAGTAATGGCACATAAAAAAGGTGAAGGTAGTGTAAAGAACGGCCGTGATTCACAAAGCAAAAGATTAGGTGTTAAGATCTTTGGCGGACAACCAGCTATTTCCGGAAACATTATCATTCGTCAAAAAGGTAATGTTTACCATCCTGGAAAAAATGTAGGTATTGGTAAAGATTTTACTATATTCGCATTAACTGACGGTATAGTTGAATTCAGAAAAACAAGCAGAAAAACTTTAGTTTCAGTAAATGAAGTAAGTACCGCAGAAGCCTAACCCCCTTCAGCGGTTTGCCATAATAAGAGCTTTTTTATTTTCTAACCCTTAAATTTGATAAGTATGGCAACTGCAAAAAAAGCTGCTCCGAAGAAAGCAGCCGCAAAAAAAGCTGCTCCTAAGAAAGCAGCAAAGAAAGCCGCTCCTAAAAAAGCCGCTAAAAAAGCTGCTCCTAAGAAAGCTGCTAAAAAAGCCGCTCCTAAGAAAGCCGCTAAAAAAGCTGCTCCTAAGAAAGCCGCTAAAAAAGCCGCTCCTAAGAAAGTTGCTGCTAAAAAGCCAACTCCAACTAAGGCAGCTGCTAAGAAAAAGTAATGCTAAATTTCATTATGAAATAGTCCCGGTAGATCACTACCGGGATTTTTTATGGTCTAAAGACAATATTTTTGATTGAAACTAAGTTTACTTACCATCAAAATTTTCCGGATTGCGATCCATAATATTTATTCTTTTTCTCCTTGTATTTTGTTTCGATAATGGCTTCAGCCAGACGATCGAGGGTGTTGTTGTAGACAATAACGGAGGCGATGTACTTCCCGCTGTTTTTGTTGCCAATAAAACACAAAAGCAGTCAACAATGACTGATGTGAATGGAAAATTTTCCTTACCGGCAGCCAAAGGAGATACTGTGGAATTTACCTACCTCGGATATTTTCCTGTTAGCATTGCTATGCCTGAAGGCACTAATGTGTTTCGCAGAATCACCCTGAGAAGAAAAGCTGTTTCTTTAGAAGAAGTAGAGATCAGGCCCGACTGGACACCTTACCAATTAGATTCTATTCGCAGACGGCAGGCCTATGCCCTGGAGCTTTCCCGGAAAAGGGCCAGTGGCAGCGTAATGGGAACTATCGGTAGCCCGGCCTCTGCACTTGCAGAGCAATTCAATAAGAAGGCTAAACAAAGAAAACGTTTCCAGGAAAACTTCGCCAAATGGGAAGATCAAAAATTTGTTGATACACGTTATACCCCGGATGAGGTAGCTGCACTCACAGGTTTAAGCGGTGATACGCTTGCTGCTTTCATGAACGCACATCCCATGCCTACGGATTATGCCCGCGCAGCTACAGATCTGGAAATAAAAATGTGGATCAAATACAATTACCGGCAATGGATCAAGAAGCCTATTGTACTGCCACCGGCAATCCCTAAAGAAACTGCAGATACCTTAAAGAAGCCCTGAGTTTTTATCAGGTCTAACCTTACTATTCTTAATATTTTTCCCCAATCATTTCAGGGTTTTCGCGAGTTAATTCCTTGCCTGTATTCAATTTTACGTGATAAAACGTATTGCAGGGAATTTAATTCGTTTCACCTTTGTGCTCTCATTTAATCTTTCTCAAAAGAAGAAAATCACAGCTCCGGCATAAGAGAAAAATTACATGGGCCAAACACAAATTATTTTATAAACCCTAAAAATGAATTGTTATGTCACAAACATTTAGTGCCTATCATGGTGTTTCTGCTAATCAACATCAGGCAAACTTCAACAAATTTTCGAAAGATGGTTTTCGTATGATCACTTTAAGTGTATACGGCTCGCCATCCAATGCACAGTATGCTGCTGTTTGGGTGCCCACGCGCATCGGTGGCCTGGCGTGCGCCG
>JBCNOR010000597.1:0-3224 GCA_039593785.1 Niabella sp.
TATGAGACCTCTTTTTGCAAATAATCAAACAATTGATTACAAGAAAGTTATGAAGAACGAGACTGATTAATGAAGCATGAGACCCTATTCATTAGGTGGTGCCGTGTTTTTCATGTGTTCGGTAGGACTGAAGCCTGTATGCTTTTTAAAGTTCCGGTTAAAGGATGCTTTTGAATTGAAACCACATTCGAAGGCCAGGGAGAGAAGTGTATACTTTTGACGCTCCGGATTATTTAAAGCTTTCAAAAATGCTTCTATCCTAAGCGCATTAATATAATCGTAAAAGGTCTTGCCTTCTATCGAATTGATCGCCTGCGATAGTGTATTGGGATGCACTGCTAACCGGTCACTCAGTTTGCCCAGTGTCAATTCAGGGTCTCTGAAAAGAGATTCCGTTTGCATCAGCTTAAGCATATCCGCGTGTATTTTCTCAATAGTCGCTTTGGTTACACCCGACTTTTGATATTTGGGAACGTGAGGAGGCAAATTTGAAACGGCCGCTTCCTGGGTAAGCTCTTCTTGATATGGCATCGCCCCCAGCTTAACAAGCATGTCGCTGTTTAATATCCCCACCTGCTTGATTCCAAAATACCCGATAAACAAAATGAAAAATACAACAAATGTATAGATCAACCGGTCATCACCCCAGATAACAATGAGCCAGATGATGCTGATACCTATTATAAGATAGTATAGCCAGTTTAAGTTAATCTTTTCAGTGTCTGAGAATAAATTGAGAATATTGCTCCGGTGTTTTTTTAAGTAATATAATGAAAGACCTATATAACTTATTCCTGACAGAATAATGGTCACGAATATATACAAGGCCGGCTCCTCATAACCTTTCCCGTTGTTTTGATATACCCATATCTTTTCTGCAGGCGGTCTTGAAAAAAATTCTGCCAGTAAAAGATACACGATCATTACAGGCACAAAATGCACTATCCAGCAATGCCGCGCCGGAAATTGATTCGTCAATGCTGCCGTATATAAAAACAGAAGGGGACCATGAACCAGGGGTAAAGGAATTTCAATACCAAGCAAGTAAGGCCAATCCTGGTATTGTTGTGTTTGTACTATATAAAAAAGACTAAGATGTATACCCAAAACAAAAAGCCATATCGTTAGAATATAATCGGCTTTGGTTTTACCTCTTTTTGTGATCAAAAGAGAGGACAAAAAGAAGGTAATAATGATCCCGGTTAAAAAAAGGATAGGCACAAAATGTTTTTTGAAGCCCGTAAAAATACAGGAAATACGCTAATATACCGGATACTGAGATGCCTGGCGGGCAGGTTATTTTATGGAACATAGCAGGGTTTTCACCGAACCCATTTAAATATAAAGCCGTTTTATTTTTTAAAAAATCGATAATTTTGATTTTCTATGGTATATCTTACGAGACAGGAACATTTTAATGCAGCGCACCGCCTTTACAATCCGGCCTGGGACAATGCAAAAAATGAAGAAGTGTTTGGCAAATGTGCGAATCCTAATTGGCACGGACATAATTACGACTTACTAGTGACCGTTAAAGCAAAACCCAACTACGATACAGGTTTTGTTTTTGATGTAAAAAAGTTGAGCACGATCATCCGCGAGCATGTTACTGAAAAGCTGGATCATAAAAACCTGAATGAGGATGTTGATTTTATGAGGGGGAAAATGTGCAGCACAGAAAACCTTGCCATTGAAATTTGGAAACAACTGGAACCTCATATTCCTCCGGGCATACATTTACATTGTATTAAGCTATACGAAACTCCGCGTATTTATGTGGAGTATTTTGGGGAATAGTCATCATCAAAAATCCTCCGGCAGGGTCATTATTTCAATCATTATTCATCAATCATTACCATGAAAGTATCCGTATACAGACAGGAACATTTCAATGCAGCGCACAGACTCTACAATACAGATTGGGATGAATCGAAAAATGCTGCTGTGTTTGGCAAGTGTGCCTACCCCAATTATCATGGTCACAATTATGACCTGGTAGTAAAGGTAACAGGAGATCCTGACCCTCAAACAGGCTTTGTCATGGATATGAAAGAGCTGAGCGATATTATCAAAACTCAAGTGTTATTAAAGTTCGATCATAAAAACTTAAACCTGGATACAGAAGAATTCAGAACCCTTAATCCGACTGCCGAGAATATTGCGATTGTTATTTATAATCTTTTAAGGCCCCATATTGAACCATCTTTAGACGTACAGGTTCGGCTTTATGAAACACCCAGAAATTTTGTAGATTATCCGGCAAATGGATAATTTTAATATATTACAATTATATTGACTTAACTAATACTCATGTCCTACAAGAAGATTGAGACATATGATGAAGCTACTACCCAGGGCCTCATTAAAAATTATAAAGAAGCTTTACAGCTTTTAGGTGAAGACCATGAGCGGGAAGGACTGCTGAAGACCCCCGAGCGCCAGGCTAAAGCCATGCAATATCTCACCCAAGGGTACCAGCTGGATGCCCATGCAATTATCAACTCGGCCAAATTCCATGAAGACGTAAGCGAGATGATTGTAGTAAAAGATATAGAATTATACAGCATGTGCGAGCATCATATTCTGCCATTTTTTGGAAAAGCCCACGTAGCTTATATTCCCAACGGTTGGATCACAGGCCTCAGCAAAATAGCGCGGGTGGTAGACGTATTTAGTCGCCGGCTGCAGGTGCAGGAAAGACTGACCGTACAAATAATGAACGCGATTAAGGAAACGCTTAACCCATTGGGAGTGGCAGTGGTTATAGAAGCAAAGCATTTATGTATGATGATGCGGGGCGTTCAAAAACAAAACTCGGTAACTACTACTTCGGCTTTTGATGGTGAGTTTCAAAAAAATTCTACCAGAAGTGAATTCTTAAAATTAATTACTGCCGACCTGCATTAACCAAAGACAAGCTGCTTTTGAATTTTATTACTCTCGAAAAACAAAGAAATTTATCAAAATGAAACATGCTTTTATATTTCCCGGCCAGGGCTCTCAATTTGTTGGCATGGGAAAAAACCATTACGAACTCAGTGTATTTGCCAAGAAATTATTTGAGCAGGCCAATGAAGTACTGGGGTTTCGCATTTCAGACATCATGTTTGAAGGAACGGAGGATGACCTGAAACAAACCCGCGTTACGCAGCCTGCTGTTTTCCTGCATTCCATTATCGCTTACCGAACTATTGAAGATGCTAAACCAGATATGGTTGCGGGAC
>JBCNOR010000598.1:0-3224 GCA_039593785.1 Niabella sp.
CGTTGATACAGTTTGTACTCATCTTCGCTTAAAGTTACTTTAGCAAACAACAGAGACTTGGTAAACAGGTAATCGCTGATCGTTAGCTGATGAAACATATTCTTTTGCACCAGCATCTCCTGCAGTTGCTTGTAGCGTTCAGCCATAAAAAACAGCTCCAGCGGAAAAGCAAATTGCTTGGGGTTTTCATAGAACTTTGGTAAGAATGGATTGTCGGCAAAGGCCTCCAGCACCAGCTTAGCGTTATAATGTTTGCTGAGCAATGTAGCCAATGTAGTTTTACCGGCTCCAATATTCCCTTCTATGGTTATAAACTCGTAACGCAAATCAAATTAAAATAATAATGGACCTGATAAATGATGATACCCGGACAAATATAAATCTACCGTTCGTTGGAAGCGATTTTTTTTACACCCAACTGATCGTTGCCGGCAGTCCAGATTTCCGATATAGTCTGATGCAGCACCGGGTGAACCAGGTCGGGTGCTATTTCAGCCAGGGGCGCCAACACAAAATTACGTTCGGTAATTCGCGGATGCGGAATGGTTAACTGATCTGTATTGATCACTAAATCGTCAAAAAACAGGATATCGATATCAATAATACGTGCTCCGTACCGTTCAGCCCTCACCCTACCCATCTCTTTTTCAATAGCCAGCGTGGCAGTAAGGAGTTGTAACGGGTCCAGGGTTGTGGCAACTTTCAACACCTGGTTATAAAAACTGGGTTGATCCGTTACTCCCCAGGGCTCGGTTTCATAAACAGATGAACAATTGAGGATGCTGCCAATATTGCGTTCAATTTCAACAATAGCCTGTTGCAGATGAGCTGGCCGGTCACCTAAATTGGTGCCCATAATTAAATAAGTCTCCGTTATTTTTTGATCTGTAAACACGCTGAATACATTCTTTTAGGGCGACAAATTTACAGAAGCCTTTACTAAAAGGGAAAGAAATGTAGACAGAAGCCTGTAATACCATGGCTGACTGAAAAATTTGCATCCGAAATATCTTTAATTTTGGCGGTATTAAAGGGGCCAGGTCATCAAAGCCCTACATGTATCAATTTTTTTCTTATGAAATCCTTTTTAAAAATCTTTCTGGCTTCCTTTTTAGCGCTGGTAGTATTTTGTTTTGTAATATTTTTCTTTTTTGCAGGCCTGGCCGGAACTGCCCTGTCCAAATCGGCTCCTGTAGTAGCAGAAAAATCGGTGCTGGAGATCGATTTAAGAACAAAATTCGATGAAAGACCTGTTACAGATTTTCAATCGGTGCTACAAGCCCAGTCGTTGGAAGAAACCCCTTCTTTTTACGACCTGATCCGTTTGATTGAAAAAGCAAAGGAGGATAAAAATATAGAGGGAATTCTTTTAAAAGCAAATGGTAACGGCAATGGCTTTGGTAACAGCGATGAAATCAGGAATGCGCTGATCGATTTTAAATCGTCTAAAAAGTTTATTATAGCGCATGCAGATGTAATGTCTCAGAATGCTTACAGCATCGCCAATATAGCGGATAAGATATATGTAACCCCAAAAGGCTTTTTTGAATGGACGGGGTTTAGCGTCAATTATATGTTTCTCAAAGGCACGCTCGAAAAGCTGGAGATTAAGCCGCAAATATTTTATGCCGGTAAATTCAAGAGCGCTACCGAACCTTTGAGGGCCGAGAAAATGACGGATGAAAACAGGCTGCAGACAACGGTTTGGCTCAATGATATTTACAATGATTTCCTGGTGAAAACGGCGGAAGCCCGTAAAACGGATACGGCTACCCTACATCAGCTGGCCGATGCCGGAACGATTAAAACGCCTGAAGATGCGGTTACACATAAACTGATTGATGGCGTAAAGTATGACGATGAGATAAAAGATGAGATCAAAAAGCGTTTAAAAATTGATGCAGATAAGAAGATCAACTTTTTAACCGTTGAGAAATATGCAGCATCCAATAAGGACTTGGACGGCAAAGGTGATAATATAGCGGTAATTTACGCAACGGGTAGCATTGTAGATGGTAAAGGGCGCGAAGATGAAATTGGTAGTGCCGATTATATCGATTTGTTGCGTAAAGCCAGGTTAGATAAATCTATTAAAGCAATTGTGGTTAGAGTTAATTCCGGGGGCGGTAGTGCATTGGCAAGCGAAAATATATGGAGGGAAATGTCACTGGCCAAACAGGCCAAGCCATTAATGGTGAGTTTTGGAGATGTGGCTGCTTCCGGTGGATATTATATAGCGGCTCCGGCTGACAGTATTTTTGCATCTAAAAACAGTATTACCGGCTCCATTGGGGTATTCGGTATTGTACCTGACATGAGCACTTTCTTCAAAAATAAGCTGGGCGTTACTTTTGATGGGGTGAAAACCGGGCCCCTGGCAAATGCAGGAAGCGTGGATCATGCCATGACTGAGCAGGAAAAGCAATTAGTGCAGGCGAGTATAGAAAAAATATACGCAGATTTTAAACAACGCGTAAGCCAGGGGCGTAAAAAAGATACGGCTTATGTTGAAACCATTGCCCAGGGCCGGGTGTGGACCGGTTTAAAAGCGAAGGAGGTGGGGCTGATAGATGCCTATGGAGGACTGAAAGCTGCTATTGCAGCGGCCGCCAAAAAGGCAAAGCTGGATAGCTATGAAATAAAGGAGTTTCCCAGACAGGGTGGACTGATAGAAAGAGTGTTAGGAATGGATAAGGCAGAAATAGCGGGAACAAAAATGAAAAAAGAATTAGGTGAAGAATACTATAAGGTATACAGGCAATTGATAGAGGTGAAAGCAATGACACAAGGTGCACAGGCTAAATTACCTTTTGATTTTACAATCAACTAGCCTGGTCATGAGGTACTTAAAAAATTTTGTCAAATTTAGATTCATTAAATGTCTTATAGTCAGTCAAGAGCATTGTGGGCGATTACAAAAGCGAGTTTTAAAGCCATTTTTAGTCAGCCTTCTTCTTTGTTTTTCAGTTTCCTTTTCCCCATCATTTTTATCCTGATCTTCGGTGCATTCAGTGAGCGTCCGCCGGAAGCGTATAAAGTAGCAATAAGCCCCGATAGCGATACTACAAGCGTTCTATTTGACAGCCTCAGGCTGAACCCCAGGATCAAAATCGTTCCCTATGCCGATACTGCAAAGCAGCATGAAGATTTAATCAAAGGCAATATTGCGGCAGTACTGAATATAGCGCCTTACAATATTGATTCATCAAAATACTATAAGGTTT
>JBCNOR010000599.1:0-3223 GCA_039593785.1 Niabella sp.
ATCTGCCCGACCGCGCCCTGCAGGTCGACCGATTCGGCGTCGCCGTTGCCACGGCGGGACACCAGCTGGTACTGGATGTCGGTGATCTTGTGGGTGTCGCTTTCCTGAAAAATGTTGCTGAAAATAATAAAATCAAAAAACTTTCTATTGTAAGATGCGCGCAATGAAATTACTTTTGCCCAAAAATATTTAAAAATACATGGATATCGGAACCAGCCTGTCTAACAAAATCTTCAAAAGCTCATTTGACTTTGATGCAATTTGCCTGCAGGCCTTCCGGTTTCAATATGAGCACAATAATGTTTACAAAAAATATGTAGACGCTCTTAAAATTGATATTGCAACGGTAACAGAGCTGACTAAAATACCTTTCCTGCCCATTCGTTTTTTTAAAACACATGATATTAAGGCAACGGGTTTTGAACCGGAAGTGACATTTGAAAGCAGCGGTACTACTGAAACTATTAATAGCAGGCACTATGTGAAGCATAAGAAAATTTATGAACAAAGCTTCTTGTCTGCTTTTGAACATTTTTATGGTAGCCCGGATGAGTGGTGTATCCTGGGATTATTGCCTTCTTATCTCGAGCGTCAGCATTCGTCGTTGGTTTATATGGTAGAGGAACTGGTGCAGCGGAGCGGGCATGAGAAGAGCGGTTTTTATTTGTATGATTTTGAAAAGCTGTACGAATCGCTGCAGGCTTTGGAACAGGCAGGACAGAAGACCTTATTGATCGGGGTCACTTTTGGTTTACTGGATTTTGTGGAGAAGTACCGGCTACCATTGCAACATACGGTGGTAATGGAAACGGGTGGTATGAAAGGCCGCCGAAGAGAAATGATCAGGCAGGAAGTGCATGATATATTGAAAGATGCTTTTGCAATAAAAGAAGTGCATTCAGAGTATGGTATGACAGAGCTGTTGTCCCAGGCTTATTCCCAAGGGAACGGATTGTTTAAAACGCCGGCGTGGATGCGTGTCGTATTAAGAGATGAAGAAGACCCGCTTACTTTAAAAGCCACAACCACTACAGGTTCAACAAGAGGTTTGATCAATGTTATCGACCTGGCCAATATTTATTCCTGCAGCTTTATCGCTACCGATGATCTGGGCGTTTTGCATGGTAATGGTCAATTTGAGGTAACCGGAAGAATGGATCACAGTGATCTTAGAGGATGTAGCCTGTTGGTCCTTTAGCCCTGATAATGCGATAGTGGTATTCTTAAAATATACCGTTAAAAATAACAAAACCCGGAATGAACCGGGTTTATAGTATAGATTATATTGTTGTTATTAAACATTAAACCTGAAATGCATCACGTCTCCATCTTTCACCAGGTATTCTTTACCCTCAATCCTGAGCTTTCCGGCATCTCTTGCAGCGGCTTCTGATTTATAAGTGATATAATCGTTATAGCCAATCACCTCTGCTTTGATAAAGCCTTTTTCGAAATCGGTATGGATCACTCCTGCGCATTGTGGCGCTTTCCATCCTTCGTGGAAGGTCCAGGCGCGTACTTCCTGTACACCGGCGGTGAAATAAGTATTCAGGCCTAAAAGCTTATAGGCAGAGCGGATGAGGCGGCTTAAAGCGGGTTCTGTCATCTTGTATTCGTCCATAAATAATGCTTTATCATCCGGGTCATCCATTTCGGAGATCTGCGCCTCTATGGAGTTGTTCATGATAATGATTTCCGCACCCTCTTCAGCAGCCACTTTTTGCAGCGCTTCTGAGTATTTATTGCCGGTATGCATAGACGCTTCATCTACATTTGCTACATACAGAACGGGTTTGTCGGTTAATAAGAAAAGATCGGCAATAGCTAATTTATCTTCTTTGCTTAAGTCCAATGCACGAATGCTTTTGCCTTGTTCCAGGTGCGCCTGGCAGCGTTGTAACACTTCCAGCTCAACTTTAGCCTTGGGGTCTGTTTTAGCTTGTTTTTCCTTTTTCTGAATTTGTTTTTCAACACTATCCAGGTCTTTTAACTGCAATTCGGTATCAATGATTTCCTTATCGCTTACCGGGTTAATAGCGCCTTCCTCGCGTAATACATTTTCATCTTCAAAGCAGCGTATGACGTGTATCACGGCATCCACTTCGCGAATATTAGCCAGGAATTTATTTCCTAATCCTTCTCCTTTGCTGGCGCCTTTTACAAGTCCTGCAATATCTACTATCTCAATTTGGGTAGGTACGGTACGATCAGGCTGCACCAGCTCGGCCAGTTTGGCAATACGCTCATCCGGAACATCTACCAGGCCCACATTGGGTTCAATAGTGCAAAAACGGTAGTTACTGGCCTGCGCTTTGGCGCTGTTACTTACCGCGTTAAATAAGGTTGATTTTCCTACATTGGGTAAACCTACTATCCCTGCTTGTAAAGCCATAATGAGTTGAAATTTACTGTTTAATATTGACCGGTTTTGAATAGCCGGCTTCTAAAAGTCTGCAAAGGTAAGTATTTTAGACGGAGGCCGGGTCTTACAATAATCTTCTTATTTTTGATAATGGACTTTAAAGGGCTGCTTTCTTCCATTTCAAAAACCCATGTGCTGCTGCAGCAATCGGCTGTAAATGCGGTAAACCGCCATATTACACTTCGTAACTGGCTTATAGGGTTTTACATTGTGGAGTACGAACAGAAGGGAGAGGACAGGGCAAAATACGGGGACTTACTTTTGGAAAAGCTGGCACGGCGTATAAAGATCGGCGGGCTTTCTGAAACGAACCTGAAAAATTTCAGGAGGTTTTATCTTTGTTATGCCTCAATAGGTCAGACAGTGTCTGACGAATTTCAACAAATAATACCAATAGGTCAGACACTGTCTGACCTATCTAAGCCAGTCGCAGCAAGCGTTTCAGCCAACCGGCTAGTATCTCCTATAAAAGGAGTTACCGCAGCTCAATATAAAAAACATATTGTTCAATTATTTGCAACAACATCTTTTTCACATTTTACCGAACTTATTAAAATAGATGATGCGTATAAAAGGCTTTATTACGAATTGTTGCAGATCAACACACAGCCTTCGGTAAGAGATTTAAGGAGGGCTATTCATACATTGTCTTATGAAAGAACAGGCCTGTCTCAAAATAAAAAACTTTCCCTGCAGGAAATAGAAAAAAAGATAAAGCCGGCACAGGCTGCTGATGCGATCAAGGATTTCTATTTTTTTGATTTCTTACAATTACCACAATCGGAAACGGTACATGAAACA
>JBCNOR010000006.1:0-25112 GCA_039593785.1 Niabella sp.
TGGGCGTAACTTCCAGTTATAGCGTGTCTGTGATGGATGACAATATGCTTTGGGGCCTGGTTTCCTGTCATCATAGTTCCCGCAAAATTATTGACTACAAAGTCCGTCAGGCAACTTTGCTTATTGCCAAAGTTATGATGTCAAGGATCTCGGAAAAATTAAAAGACCTGTCTAAACAGGCTGAACGAAAATACACAGCCAGTTATTCTAAACTGCAGGAGCTGATCATCCAGGAGCACAACTTTAAAGCCAGCCTAAATAAAGGTTTGCAACATCTGCTACACACCACCAACGCATCGGGTTTTGCGCTGATGTTTGACGGTCAGTTGTATACTTATGGCCAGGTGCCGGAAAGAGACCAGGTGTTATCCATAATTGAATGGCATAAGGCCAAACGCATTTATGGTTTGTACTATACGCAACAGTTTTCAAAAGAAGAAGATAAAGCAGCTGCGTACTATAAAAAGGCGAGCGGTATATTAATGACCCCGCTGGCTGTAGAAGGTGGGTACCTGGTGTGGTTTAAAAAAGAAAACCGGTACGTGGTTCAATGGGCAGGCAACCCCAATGATAAAGATACCCAACCCGTAAAAGGCAATCAGCAGTTGCAACAGTATGTTCCCAGGAAATCATTTGCGGTTTGGAGAGAAAATATTACCCGGCAATCTGAAAGCTGGACCAATGAAGAAATCAGTTCAGCCCAGCGGGTGGCTGCTTTGCTCGACTCTTCTTTCGAAAAAGAAAGAAAGCAGATCTCTGATTACAACAGCAAGCTTAATCGCATTACCAAAGATCTTGAATTTTTCAGCTATACGGTTTCTCATGATCTCAAAACGCCCCTTACCGTTATCAGGTCCTACGCCCAGCTGCTATTGCTGGCGGGAGACTCTATGAGTCCCAAAGAAAAAGAGATCACTAAAAAGATCATGACGAGTGTGGACAAAATGAACGAGATGATATCGGGTGTTAACCAGCTTACCCGTATTAATAAAAATGAGATCACCTTTAAGGAAGTGGACGTATCTAAACTCATTAACGATATTGTAAGCGATCATACCATTGCCCACGAATACCATAAAACAAAAATTGTTTTGGGTAATACCCCTGAAATATTCGGAGACCATCATCTTATTTATCATTGCTTCTCCAATATCATAGGAAATGCTTTGAAATACAGTTCAAAAGCCAGCAACCCGAAAGTTGAGATCAGCGGTTTCAAAAAAGAAAACTATACCTGCTACCGGGTACTGGATAATGGCATTGGCATTCCGCCGGAAGATCATGCTCATATATTTGACCTGTTCAATCGTTGCCAGAATGCAGGTGAATTTGAAGGTTCTGGTATAGGCCTGCCCATTGTACAAACTATTCTTGAAAAACACAAGGGCTATGCCTGGTGCATCAGCAATCTTGGCGAGGGGACAGCGTTCTACCTTGTATTTCAAAACACACCATCGTAAATGCTGAGTAATATCATAAAAGCAACCACAGCTCCGTTGCATGCCCGGCTGGAGCAGGCGCTATTCGCGGCATCCATTATGGACGGAAGTTTTACCCTTACAGATTACAACAAAGTATTGCGGGTAAACTATTTCGTGCACCAATTACTGGAGCCGATCATTTTTGAGATACTGGGGGAAAGAACAGGCAGGGAAATTGAACTTGCTAAGAGAAAAAAACTACCGGCTCTTGAAGCTGACATGAAGGTCTCAGGAATCAACCTTTCTCAAGATCAGCATATTACTGTGGACCAACCATCTTTTCATGGTGAAGTGGAAGCCTTGGGTGCTTTGTATGTTTTAGAGGGCGCTACTTTAGGAGGACAGGTCATTGTTAAGCAACTAAAAAAGAATGACTCATTCTCTACATTACCTTTGGCCTACTACCATGTTTACTCAGACCATACAGGCTTGATGTGGAAGCAATTCCTCGAAAGCATCAATCAGTATGAAGACCATAGCAGTGCCTTGCAGGGCGCCCAAAAAGTATATAGGCTGTATCTGCAACTGGCAGACGCCATCAAAAGCCTCTAAGAATGGCTGGATTGCTTTCTTATAACATCATACTATAATTCCGATAATTTTGCAGAAACCGTTAAAGTTCGGCAATGTCAAAGAGAGAGAATTATATCAGCTGGGATGAGTACTTTATGGGCGTAGCATTGCTTTCTGGCAAACGCAGTAAAGATCCGTCAACACAGGTGGGCGCCTGTATAGTAAATGCCCAAAATAAAATAGTAGGCGTGGGATATAATGGTTTGCCCATTGGTATCAGCGACGACGAGTTTCCCTGGCAAAAGCAGGGTAATTTCTTAGAGACAAAATACCCCTATGTTTGTCATGCCGAATTGAATGCCATACTCAACAATATCGGTATCAGTCTTCACGGCTGTAAAATATACACGGCACTTTTCCCTTGTAATGAGTGTACCAAAGCTATTATACAGGCCGGCATCGGCGAAGTCATTTACCTGTCGGATAAATATGCTACCCAGGACAGCTTTATCGCTTCTAAGAAAATGCTGGAAAAAGCCGGTATAACTATGAGAAAGATGGAAGCACAGCAAAAACATATTGCGCTTTCATTTGAAGAAGGCGACGTTTAACAGTTACCCTTTTATAAATTCCACCGAATCCAGTTCATCGTCAAATAATACAAATCTCGCATCGTAACCAGGTTGTATCAATCCGATACGGTCGTCCATTTTTATGGCTTTGGCCACCCGGCTGGTAGCCATCTCAATAGCCTCCTGTAATGTAACCTGTAAATGTGCCATCGCATTTTTAACAGCATCGATCATTGATATGGCGGCGCCACCTAAATTGCCGGCCCCGTCCCTGTAATAACCATCTACCATTTTTATACTGAGGTTTTCCCAGTCAAACACCTGTTTCTTCCTTCCCAGGAAGGCGGCGTCTGACAATAAAATCAGCTTATTGCCTTTTTGTTTGTAAGCGATACGGGCAGCGGCATAGTGACAGTGTCCTCCATCTAGAATAATGGGCGCATATACATTTTCATTATCGAATGTTGCTCCAACAAGACCACACTCCCTATGCCCCATCTGGTTCATAGCATTGTACAAATGAGTTACCAGGTTTATTCCTTTAGAAAAATAATGCTGTGCCTGCGCGTAGGTAACAGCGGTATGGCCTATGGCTATATTCATACCGCTATCCAGCAATAACTGCAATTGATCATCCGTAAAACATTCGGGAGCTATCGTAATAATTTTTATTACATCTTTACCTGCATCGATGATTTGTTTCAATTCTTCATCATCAGGTTTACGAATGACAGCAGCCGGATGCGCGCCCCTTTTATCAACATTAATGAAAGGACCCTCCAGGTGCATGCCCAATACACCGGGTTGCTGCTGCATAAAGTTCCTGACAACTTCAATACCTTTTAAAATAGTTTCCAAACCAGATGAGATCAGTGTAGGTAGTATATAACCGGTTCCGTGATCGATACTGGCCTGGTACATGTCCTGCAGGGACGCTTCAGATAACTCTTTGGAAAAGTACAAATCGTAGCCGCCGTTAGGCTGTATGTCTATAAAGGCCGGGGCAATATTTTTGCCGGCGGCATCAACTACGGCAAATCCTTCCGGTACATGGGTGGTTATGCCCAATATCTTTCCATGCCTGGTAAGTACCGCTACATTTTTTAAAATTCCAGAACCGGTAAAAACAGTTGCATTAATGATTGCCTGCGCCATGATGCCTTTTTTTGGCAAACATAATGAAGTTATCGGCGCTAATTGCCGATGCGTAGTAATGTGGCAGCAACCATCCCGGCCGTTTCGGTTCGCAGGCGGGTTTCGCCCAATGTAACGGGCTGGTAACCGTTATTCAAAGCGGCTTCAATTTCTTCCGGAGTAAAATCTCCTTCCGGTCCGATTAAAATAAGGGAGGGTGCGGATGAATATTTCACAGATTGTTTGTCCGTTTCAATACAATGGGCAATATATCTATTAACCACTGGCCCAGGGTTAGCTATAAATTTATTGAAATCAACCGGAGTACTCATTTGCAGGAGCCAGGTTTGCTGACTTTGCAGCATGGCGCTTACTAATATATTCTGAAAGCGCTCTTCTTTGAACTTCTCTGTTTCGGTACGCTTGGTAATCAACGGGATCACCCTGCTCACACCCAACTCTGCCGCTTTCTCCAGGAACCACTCAAAGCGGCCGGTGTTCTTGGTGAGCGCAATGGCTATGGCTACTTCCGCACCCTGCTTTTCCCTGGGCTCTATAAAATCAACCGACACCTGGCAATGTTTCCGGTGATCATTAACAATTGTTGCAGTAATCAGGTGCCCCTTCCCATCGGTCAGGTGCATTTGATCACCCAGTTTCATTCTCAATACCTGGATGGCATGTTTGGAGTTGGTTTCATCCAATGTTATGGTCATGCCGGTGTCGAAGCCGTTCTCGTTCCCCAAAGTCAGCCTCACTCCCTTTGCACCGTTTTGCTCCTCATCGTCGAAAAAAACATTAGGCTGGTCTACCGGGAACCCGGCAACCCATCCTTCTCCATGTTCGCTTTTGAATATTTCAGAGCTGAGCTCCAGTTGCTCTATATAAAAATAAGGTAACAAAATCCTGATTTAAATCTGATTAGATTGATCGTGCGCTCTGTCAACTAACAACCGTCATCTTTCAGCTACTAAAACGGCGCTTCATCCAGCTCGTCGTCGCTCATATTGTTCATCTTGCTTTGCGCCTGGAATAATCTTGCCCCCGCACCACCTGCATCCGCATCATCATTTACAGGACGCCAGGTACCGCCACCCAACCCGATCGCGTTATAGGGATCATCATCCCAGGCAATGAATTTTTGAATATGCAGCAAGGCCTTCAGCTTCACGGTTTCCAGCGAACCATTACGGTGCTTGGCAATCTTTACCTCCGTCAGGCCTTTTTGATCCTCGCCTTCCGAGTTCGTATTGATATCATAATAATCAGGGCGGTAAAGGAACATAACCATATCCGCATCCTGCTCAATCGCTCCCGATTCACGAAGATCACTCAATTGCGGCACCCGGCTTCCCTCCTTGGTTCCCCGCTGTTCCACCGCACGGCTTAACTGGGACAGGGCTATAATAGGAATATTCAGCTCTTTTGCCAATCCTTTCAAGTTCCGGCTAATGGTGCTGATCTCCTGCTCCCGGTTACCGTTTTTGTTATCTCCCCCACCGCTCATCAACTGTAAATAGTCGATGATCACCATACCAATATTATGTTTATTCTTGAGCTTACGGCATTTGGCGCGCAATTCAAAAATATTCAGGGCTGCTGTATCATCAATAAAAAGAGGCGCCTGCGATAATCGTTGTATACCCTTGGTATATAACTGCTTCATCTCGTGCTCCTCCATTTTACCCCGGGCAATTTTCTCCAGCATGATCTCGCTTTCGGCAGACAATACGCGCTGTACCAGCTGGGCTGCGCTCATCTCCAAAGAGAAGAAAGCCACCGGCGTCTGCTTCAACGGGTTCATAATGGCATTACGGGCCAGGTTTAATGCAAAAGCGGTTTTACCCACGGCCGGCCTTGCCGCCAGAATAATAAGGTCACTATTTTGCCAGCCATAGGTTACTTTATCCAAAGGCTTGAATCCACTCGGTACTCCTGTTACATCTTCATTCCGGTGACGCAGGTCTTCGATACGCTTAATGGTGTCCACCAATACTGAGTCGATCGATTGCATCGTACTCTTCATGTGAGAGTTCGTAATCTCGAAAAGCTTGGACTCGGCGTCATCCAGCAGGTCAAAAACATCAGCACTATCTTCGTAGGCGTCGCTCAATATCTCCCCGCTGATGCGTATCAGTTCCCGCTGAATAAACTTCTGCATGATAATACGCGCATGGGACTCTACGTTGGCTGCCGACACCACCGTGTTGGTAAGCTTGGTTACATAATAAGGTCCACCTACCATATCCAGCTCCTCCTTCATTCGTAGTTCTTCTACTACGGTAAGGATATCAATAGGCTGGCTCTTATTAGCCAGCGATTGTATAGCACGGAAAATGCGCTGGTGCGCATCTACGTAAAAGCATTCGGGGTTGCGTATCGTTTCAATTACGGCATCAAAAGCGCCTTTTTCCAGCATGATCGCTCCTAAAACCGCTTCTTCCAGCTCGCGCGCCTGTGGTGGCACTTTGCCATATACCATAGTGCCTACATCTACGGCACTGCCTCCGCCTGTTCTACGTTTTTGCTTCCTGTCTTTATTTAAGTTAATGGGGTCCATTGTTCAATTCAAACGATAAAGGTCCTGTCATCAGTTATTACCAACGATTCATTGGGTGCAATCCTACTTGTAATTCTGTTAAATTAATTAGTTGAGGTATACTTACCCGTTAAAACCAAAGGGCGAATTTAGACCCGAAAAAGGGTAGAAAAAAATCTTTATTTCCAAACATTTTCCTTACACGAAAACACAGGTTATGCACATTTTGGCAGGCTAACCAGGTAAAGTCAAATTGGGACTGGCTAAATTGTCATATATTTTTTTTAATGTGTGTGTTACATATTGGGGTTTTCTCTCGTCTTAGCTAAAAAACCGAAGCGGTTGATGAAAGCGCACGCATGAGAACGTATAGGCCGGGTGCTTTTTTAACCAGCAATAAAACCTATAAATGAAGACAGCTTTATGTTTTATCGCCGTTGCCAGCCTATTGCTGACTACTGTTAGCTATTGCAAAAACGATAAACTGGAAGTGGAAGAAGAATCTGATATCAATCCGACATGCAAACCCTTTAATTGGCAGGGTCTCTGACCAATACCTTCGCGGATTTTTCTTTCATTTCTTCAATTTTTTAACGGGCAATGATCAATCATTGACTTAATATTATTAAACCCTTCTGACAAAAAGTAATTTAGACAGAACCATTTTAAAATTCACCATTATCCAAACCGCCTCCCTGGTAAACACCGGGGAGTTTTTTTGAGGCATACCTGGCAATCAATAACCTGAACTTTAAACATTGCGTATCTTTGCGCTCCCCGAAGGGGTTCTTCGGCAAAAATCTGTTATTTAAAATGACCATTTCTTATAATTGGCTGAGCGAGTACCTGCCTGCCGGACAAGCAGGACTGTCAGAAAAAGTGCAACCCGAAAGACTGAGCCAGATTTTGACATCGATCGGACTGGAGGTAGAAGCAGTTGAACATTATGAATCGCATAAAGGAGGACTAAAAGGCCTGGTCGTGGGTGAGGTGCTCACCTGCGAAAAGCACCCGAATGCTGATAAGCTGAAATTAACCACCGTAAATACAGGGGCCGCCGAACCACTGAAAATTGTTTGCGGCGCGCCGAATGTTGCAGTTGGACAAAAAGTAATAGTGGCCCCTATCGGCACTACCATTTACCCGCTTAATGCAGAACCCATAACCATGAAAGCGGCTAAAATACGTGGAGAGGAAAGCCAGGGTATGATTTGCGCCGAAGATGAAGTAGGATTAGGAAATTCCCACGAGGGAATACTGGTACTTGCTGAAACTGCCAAACCCGGAACGCCGGTTGCTGAGTTATTTAATATATACACCGATACTATATTTGAAATTGGGCTTACACCCAATCGAATGGATGCTATGAGTCATTGGGGTGTAGCAAGAGATGTTTCAGCTTATTTAGCTCATCATGATAAAAAGAATGGCGGCCCCAAACTGCCTGCTATAAAGGCGTTACCGGCATTTAAGGGAAAAAATCCACTGGAGGTTACCGTTGAAAATACGGCTGCCTGTCCCAGGTATAGTGGCATTTCTATAAATAATGTAACCATAGCCCCAAGCCCCCAGTGGCTGCAGGATAAATTAAAATCGATAGGCGTAAAACCCATCAGCAATTTAGTGGATATCACCAACTTCATATTGCACGAAACCGGGCAGCCTTTGCATGCTTTTGACGCTGACAAGATCGCTGGCCAAAAAGTCATTGTAAAAAATCTGCCGCAGGATACTCCTTTTATCACCCTCGACGGGAAGGAGAGAAAATTGAACAGTTTCGACCTTATGATCTGCGATAATAATGGTGGTATGTGTATCGGCGGCGTTTATGGTGGCTTAAACAGTGGCGTTACAGATACTACCAAAAACATCTTTTTGGAAAGTGCCTGCTTCGATTCCATCACGATTCGTAAAACCTCCTTCTCGCACGGACTGAGAACCGATGCTGCCACCCGTTTCGAAAAAGGAACCGATATTTCGGCAACGGTAAATGTTTTAAAACGTGCCGTAGAGCTTATTTTAGAGATTTGCGGCGGTGAAGTAGCTTCAGGCATTATCGATATTTATCCTGAAGAAAAACCTAAAACTTCTGTTACGCTTAAATACCACTATCTTAAGAAATTAAGCGGCAAAAACTACCACCCGGATGCCGTAAAGAAAATACTGACGGCCCTCGGTTTTGTGATTGAAAAAGAAGATATCGATTCGCTTAAAATAGCGGTGCCCTATCATAAACCCGATATCAGCCTGCCGGCCGACATTGTAGAAGAGATTTTGCGAATCGATGGGCTGGATAATGTAACGATCCCTACTTCTATTACGATGACCCCTGCGGTAGAAGAAAACCGGGCAGCCGAAGTGCTGAAGGAAAAAGTAGCCAATTATCTTGTAGGACTAGGTTTTAACGAAACATTGACCAATTCCATCACCAACAAAGCCTACTTTAGTGAAGATGAATTGGCCGGTGTGGTGAAAATGAAGAATAGCCTGAGCGCGGAGCTAAATATTATGCGCCCGCAAATGCTGGAGACAGGACTGGAGATTGTGGCACATAACCTCAACCGTAAAAATGAGAATCTCCGCTTGTTTGAATACGGTAAAACTTACACGGTTAACCATAAAGGTGAATTTGAAGAGCCGGAACATATTTGTATCTACCTTACCGGAAAAAAGCAGGCGGATGCATGGAAAGGAAAGGGAGCGGCTAATGATTTTTATACCTTAAAAGGTGCTGTTGAAAAAGTATTGGCGCTGGCGGGTATCAGCGGGCTCAGTTTTGACGAGGCCGGTAATGAACAATTGCAATATGGCTTAACCATCTTAGCAGGGAAAGAAATAATCGGCCAGATAGGACTGGTGAACAAAAAAATGCTGGAAAGATTTGATGTAAAACTACCCGTATTTTTTGCAGATCTGAGCTGGGACCTGATTGTTAAAAAATCGAAAGCCGATAAGGTTCAGTTTAAGCCACTTTCGAAATTTCCGGCAGTACAAAGAGATATTGCGGTAATTATTTCCAAAGAACTGAAGTATGCAGCGGTTGAAGAGCAGGTAAAAAAATTGAACCTCAAAAAATTACAGTCAGTTCAGCTATTTGATATATTCGAAAGCGAAAAGCTGGGCGCAGACAAAAAATCCATTGCAGTGAATTTCACTTTTTTAGATGAGGAAAAAACATTGACCGATGGTGAAATTGATGGCTGGATGAAAAAGATCATGCAGGTACTGGAAAAGGAGTTACAAGCTGAAATCAGGAAGTAATTTAGGAAGTGTGTAAACCTCATTCAGTGTGCCCACAGGCATGAATATTGAATTTTAAACTTTTCTCATGTCGCAGATTCTTGAAGATAAAATAAAGCAGATACAGGAAAAATTGCAATTACTGGCAAAGCAAAACGCGGCCATAAAGAAAGAAAATCAGGCTTTAAAAGAAACCCTGGCAGAAACGAGGCTTCAGTTTAATGAAGCAGCGGACGTAGCGGAAGCTTTACAGCATCAGCTGGATGCCAAAAAGTACAGCCAGGCTATAATGGATCCGGAAGAAAAGAAAGCTTTTGAAAAAAAGATCAACGGGTACATTAAAGAAATAGACAAATGTATCGCCCTGTTAAGTGTGTAGGGAGCGGTTCATAGCCGATTCAATACTCACCATTCATCACTCACCATTTCGTTATCATGCAAGAAAATCTTATTCCCGCCAATATTAATATAGCTGACCGGATTTACAGGGTACAAATGTCTCCTGAAGATGAGCAGATTGTCCGTCAGTCGGTGCGTATTATTAATGATAAAATTGTTGAGTTTAAAACCAAAATACCCGGCAAGGACATGCAGGATTATATATCCATGGTATTGGTTTGGTTTGTAACCGAAAGTAAGAACAAAAATGTTTCTATTGCCGATGAGAACCACCTGCTGGGTAAGCTGGAGCAAATAGAATCGTTGATCGATAATGAGCTTCAATAGAAGTTTCCGTCAGACTGAAAAACAGATCTGCCTGCTGCCCGTTAAAATTCAACTGCTATTCCTTTTTTAAGATCGGTGAGCCAAATAGCAAATCTCAATCTTAAATACCAAATTTATTTTTATCTTCGCCCACTACCCATCCCGTTGGTTGGGTATTTTTTTGATATTTAGAATTATAGAACCATTTTTCGAAAGAAAAAACAAATGACTTTTAATGGAACCCACAATAATTATTGTAGCAGCAGTGGCCCTGGTGTTGGGCATCATAGCGGGTAAATTTATTTTCGCTAAAAACACACAACAAAAAATCGATGAAGCCAATTTAAGAGCGCAAACCATTGTAAAAGAAGCCGAACTAAGTGCAGAGAACGTCAGAAAGGAAAAAGAATTGCAGGCTAAAGAAAAATTTGTTTCCTTAAAATCGGCTCATGACAAAGAAGTAAACGAGCGTAACCGCAAGCTATCTGAAAGTGAAAACCGTATTAAACAAAAAGAACAGTCTTTAAGCCAGAAAGAAATCAATCTCGAAAAACAGGTAAAAGACAATGATATAATCAAAGAGAACCTGAACAAGCAGATAGAAGTAGTTAATAAAAAACGTACGGAACTTGAAAAACACCAGGAGGAACATATACGCCGCCTGGAAAAAATAGCGGGCCTTACTGCAGATGAAGCTAAAATACAGCTGGTGGATAGCCTCAAAAATGAGGCACACACGCAGGCGATTGGTCTGCAGCAGGAAATTATTGACGAGGCTAAACAAAAGGCCAATAAAGAAGCCCGCAAAATCATCATCCAAACCATTCAACGTACCGCTGCCGAGCAGGCCATTGAGAATGCCATTACCGTATTCAACCTGGAAAGTGACGAGGTAAAAGGCCAGATCATTGGTAGAGAAGGCCGAAACATCCGCGCCCTGGAAGCAGCCACTGGTGTGGATCTGATTGTTGACGATACTCCTGAAGCCATTTTGTTGTCGTGCTTTGACCCCTTACGCAGGGAAATTGCGCGTTTGAGCTTGCAGCGCCTGGTAACGGATGGCCGTATTCACCCTGCCCGTATTGAAGAAGTGGTAGAAAAAACCCGCAAACAGATTGAGGAGCAGGTGATGGAAATTGGCGAGCGTACCGTTATTGATTTAGGTATACATGGCTTGCATAAAGAACTGGTGAGAATGGTAGGCCGTATGCGTTATCGTTCTTCTTATGGTCAAAACCTGTTGATGCACAGCCGCGAAACGGCCAATCTGTGCGCTACCATGGCTGCTGAGTTGGGCATGAACCAAAACATGACCAAACTGGCAAAACGTGCAGGACTCTTACACGATATTGGTAAAGTACCTGACGAAGAAAGCGAATTAAGCCACGCCCTGCTGGGTGCTAAACTGGCTGAGAAATATGGTGAAAACCCTGCCGTAGTAAATGCCATAGCTGCCCACCACGATGAAGCGGAAATGCAATATGTCATCTCTCCTATTATACAGGCCTGTGATGCCATTAGCGGTGCGCGCCCCGGTGCTCGTCGCGAGATCATGCAGCAGTACCTGCAGCGTATTAAAGACCTGGAAAACCTGGCTACCAGCTACCCCGGTGTTGAAAAAGCATATGCAATACAAGCCGGCCGTGAGCTGCGTGTTATCGTTGAGTCTGATAAAGTAACCGACCAGGATAGCGATAAACTGTCGTTTGAAATTGCCCAGAAGATCCAAACAGAAATGACCTTCCCCGGACAAATTAAAGTGACTGTTATCCGTGAAAAAAGAGCGGTGAACGTAGCGAGATAAATACTCTATTAAAGATAGTACAGCCGGTTTCTTGTAGGAGACCGGCTGTTTTGCTTCTATGATACTTTGCTTGCGACGCTCCATTCATTTGCAGTAACACTGCTGAACTGTTTAACTACTTAAGACAGGTTTCGAGTTCATTAAAGCTTATGTATCTTTAAAAGATTAAAAACACACCATTTATCATGCAACCAGACTTTACACTGCAAATAAAAAAGCAAACTGACCAGGAATTAACTGACATCTACAATAACCCAGGTAATTATAATCCAACATTTGTTAAGCTTGTTGAAGAGGAGTTACGCTTAAGAAATATAAATATTGAGTCCTATACCCAAGTTCGGGAACAAAATGAAGAGGTAAGAAAGCAACAGCTTCAGCAAGGGAAGAAAGGTAGCCCCTTGTATATTTTACTAAGTTTCGTGCTGGCTTTATTAGGTGGATTATTGGGAATTTATGCTGGTTATATTTATAGTCAGTCGAAAATAAAAGATAGCGACGAAGAACAATATTACGTGTATGATGAACAAACCCGGCACTGGGGAAAAATTATTATGTGGCTGGGGATCGGGATATTTTTGTTCTCATTATTGGTGCGATCTGCAAAATTGTAAGTACTTCAACACCCCGGGCTCCGGTATTCTTCTAAAAATTATCTTCTGGCATTAATTTTTAAGTTTAATATTACTTTATCATATCCTCCGCTTTGTCAATCTCAGGCGTTAGTACTTTTGATATCCTAAATCCATCTTCCATGAAGCATTTCCTTCCACTGGTGATCAGCCTTTTTACACTATCAACTATACATGCACAATTTGGCGGTAGCGGCATGGGCGCTGGTCGTCCTGGAGGTGGCAGTGGTGGTATGCGCAGCCATGCAGGCAGGACCGATGGTTCACCCAACGGACCGCTCAGAAACACGCTATCAGGCAATTTTTTTACTGCCGAATTAAAAGACGGCACTACCATCACAGGTAGTGGCGCCCTGAAATTCAAAAACGATCTATCAATAGTTGAAATAAAAACCACTGAAGGTAAGGAACACACTTATACACCATCCCAGTTAAAACAACTCAGCCGTAACGGACGCGGAGGAATGGAAGTGCTGATCAACTTCAGCAATAAATACTGGCTGTCCAAACTCAATAGAAATGTGGAGCAGTTTTACCAGGCAGAAGGCGACGACGAGCTATTGTTTATTAAAGAAAAAGATCAATTCAGGATTGCCACCAAAGAAGACATCATTGACCTGGTAAAAGAAAACAAAGACGCTTACAAGCAGGCAAAGAAAGGACATGTAAAAAAGGCGCTGCTGGCATATATTGGCGAGCCTCAGGCCGAACGTAATGAATTCAGGGAGATGCGGGAAAAGACAGACGCCGAAAAGGCAGAGAAAAAACAACAGCTGTTTAACCAGTAATCCCCTGCCGCTCATCTCCACACTTCATTTCATAACAAACCGGCATCAATTTTTATTGAAATGCATCCAACTGGTTTGTGAGACACAAACCTCAGCATAGCCCTGGGCAGTGTCTCCACTGGCTGGAAGGGAAGGGTAAACTATATGCAATAACAATTTGATACCTGTTTGTTATCAACACGCTATACTATACGAAATACTTGTTCGTACTCTCATGCTATTAATGAACCGCCAGCCTCGCTACCTCATTTTCTACTAACAGTGTTTGATAATAGGCATCCGACCTGTAAAAGAAATTAGTTTTCCGGCTGTTCGCAAAAATACTTTTTACAGGATTGGGAAATACTGAGGTCATATTGGCAACGAAGAAATAAAAACGATCTGAATCCTTTTGAGATACAACGATCTGCTCTCCCGCCGCTTCGCCAAGCTTTACCAGGGAGGTTTGCAGCAGTATTTTCGCCATTTTATTGTCGGCCTCCAGCATTTCCCTTTTTAAGTCTTTTACCAGTAAAGGCTTCAAATCAGCTAAAAGAGGATGCGCGGAATGGGCCGCCACCAGCCGGGCCATATGGTATAAAATAATTGCAGTATTCTGATAATGGGGAGAGACATAGTGCGGACGCTTAATATGTTTCTTTGCGATGAGCATATCCTTCATCAGCCTTATGGTAGCGCTGTCGAACTGATTTAGCTCCAGTTGGTTGTCCAAAACAAACCGCATACCATTAGCCTGCACACAAATGTCAAAATCAACCGGCATGTTTTTACCAAACCAGGTAGAGTAGGCGGGTATCTTTTTATAAGGTTTAAAAGTATTCCTAATCCATTTTTTTTGGCCGTTTGCGTTTTCAGCCATCAGCTTCTTTACCGCGTGTATCAAACTATCGCCCAATTCGGCAGACAGGTACAATATGGAGGTATCATCCAGGTCGTCGGGTATAATATATTTTTTCCGTTGAGAAAAATAGCGGCTGTTGGGGAAATGTCGCGAAGGCCTGGTTTGCCAGAAATTATACACCGGTCCGCCATCCTTATTTTGATACCGATGGTAATTAACAATAGCTTTTTCCGTCATAGCCTCTACAATTGCCTGGTTTCTTGCGGACAGCTCTTCTTTGATGCTTTTCAGGGTCCAGATAATCAACCCTGTAAAAAAAATGTTATCATCTTCTTTAGGAGCCTTCCTGCCCGGCAGATACGCTCTTTGGGAAGGGAACAGCCCGGCGTGGTAATTGGAGTCTGTGCTTTTTACCTGCAGGTCATTGATGCGGTTGATCAGGGAATCAATATATTGGTTTTGGCCATATAGCGGGCCTGCCACGGAGTACAATAAAAAAAATGTCAGCAATAAACGCATCAAAATTTAGTTGAATACCTGCAAAAATAGAGTTGTATGATAGTATAACTTTCAAAAAGTAAACGTAATTACCACCTGGAAATGTAACCCACCCTATCGTGAGCGTAATCCTATGGCATGGTTCCCAAAAAATTGCCTTAATTTTGCCGCTCACTTTATCCTTACACTTGCTTGCCCAAACACATATATTTTTATGAAGGGCAATAACAAATTTTTAAAAATACTTCTTTTAGGCCTCCTCAGTGCAATCGGACCATTTTCGATTGACATGTACCTGCCTGGCTTTCCCAATATCGCCAAAGAGCTGCAGACAGATGTTAGCAATGTGTCTTTAACCCTTTCCAGCTTTTTTATCGGCATATCGGCGGGGCAGCTTTTATACGGACCGTTATTGGATAAATACGGACGTAAAAAGCCTCTTTATTTTGGCCTCAGCCTGTATATCCTGGCCTCCCTGGGCTGCGCCATCTCCACTTCGGTGAACATGCTTATTATTTTCAGATTCCTTCAGGCATTAGGTGGCTGCGCCGGCATGGTGGCTTCACGTGCCATGGTGCGCGACCTCTTTGATGTAAAAGAAAGCGCCAAAGTTTTTTCCCTGCTGATGCTGGTGATCGGCGTTTCGCCCCTGCTGGCGCCTACCATCGGCGGCTATGTTACTGCTGCTATAGGCTGGCGCTATGTTTTTATTATCCTGTTGGCCATTGTGCTTATTATTTTACTGTTGTGTATTTTCCTGCTACCGGAGAGCAAACAACCTTCGCCAGACTATTCGTTAGCGCCGGTAGCCATACTTAAAAGATTTGCGGATGTTTTTAAGCAACCCCAGTTTGTGATCTACACCTTTGCAAGTGCCTTCACCGCAGCAGGTTTATACGCTTATGTAGCCGGCTCTCCCCATGTTTTTATGGAAGTTTTTGGCGCCAGTGAAAAGCTGTACGGCTGGATATTCGCCCTGATTGCAGGCGCCCTTATTGTGGCAACGCAAATCAATGCACAGATCCTCAGGATTACGTCTAGCGAAAAAATCATTCCCAGGGCTATATTTTTTCAAACAGGTGCCGGTATTTTATTATTCATTGGCTTTGCCAATAATTGGTGGGGCATGACAAGCAGCATCATTCTTTGCAGCATTTTCCTGGCTTGCCAGGGATTTACATTTCCCAATGCATCGGCACTGGCGCTGGCCCCTTTTGAGCAAAATGCAGGCAGCGCCTCCGCACTTTTAGGCTGCATCCAAATGGCCACAGGCGCCTTTTCTTCGGCAATGGTCAGCGTTTTTCACGACAAAACCGCTACCCCGTTGGGGCTGGTGATGGGCTTTTGCGCTTTAACCGCCCTGTCTATACTTTTAACCGGAAAGGGTATTGTACGTTACCGCGCACGTAAGGCTGAGGTTGAAAAAAGCTCGGTAGACATGATTTCCGAGTTATAATACGCCGTGCAGAAGAAAAACTTTACTAAACTTGTATCAGAATTTAAATTTTCTCCTTACCTTTGCAGTCCTTAAAAAAATAAGTTATGAGCAGCGCGATAGCTTTCGTTCACGAGCAATTGACACAGACAAAAAAATTTCCAGCTTTTAAAGCCGGTGATAATATTACTGTAAACTATAAAATTATAGAAGGAAATAAAGAGCGTATCCAGTCTTTCAAAGGAGACGTTATTAAAAAACAAGGTAGCGGAGCTACTGCAACCTTTACGGTTAGAAAAATTTCTGACGGTGTAGGTGTTGAAAGATTATTCCCTTTTACTTCTCCTAATATCGACTCTATTGTATTACACAAAGTTGGTCAGGTTCGCAGGGCCAAACTGTTTTACCAAAGAGAAAGAAGCGGTAAAAGCGCACGTATCCGTGAAAAACGTATGGCTGTTAGCGCTAAAAAACCAGCCGCTGCTGCAGAACAAGCATAATTTAATTATAGATATTAATAAAAATCCTGCCTCACCGGCGGGATTTTTTGTTGCAACAGTTTTTATAAATGAATACGATTGCCGATTTTTTAAACAAGTTCACATCTGTATTTGTATTCTTCTCGTATCTTTGATAACTAATTTTTATTGATCATGACACAAATTCAACTATTGGGCGCATTGGGTACAAATGAAATCATCATTATATTGGTTATTGTGCTGCTGTTATTCGGAGGTCGTAAAATTCCGGAATTGATGAGAGGTTTGGGTAAAGGCATGCGCGAGTTTAATGATGCAAAAGACAACGTTAAAAAAGAAATAGAAGAAAGCGCAAACGCTATCACAAGCGAGCCAAAAAGAGCCGAATAAACCGCCATTCCATATTTTTTTCTGACTTACAAAAGCCATTCTTTTGCCAGATTTCATTTCTATTGCCCGTTACCATCAGGACTTAAAAGAGGGCAAAACATCTTGCCTAACTACTGTTGAAACTTATCTTCAAAAAATTGAAGCGCAAAAGCAGCTCAATGCTTTCGTGGAAGTTTATGCCGAGGAAGCAAGAAACCGAGCAAAAGAACTGGATCAGTCGGAAACACGCCAGGGCAAGTTACATGGGGTAGTTATAGGCATCAAAGACGTTATTTGCCACAAGGGACACGAAGTAACCGCTTCTTCCCATATTCTTAAAGGCTTTACTTCTATTTTCTCGGCCACTGCAGTGGAAAGGCTGCTGGCTGAAGGCGCTATCATTATCGGCCGTTTGAACTGCGATGAGTTTGCCATGGGGTCTACTAACGAAAACTCCGTATACGGCAAAGTATTAAATGCTGCCGATGAAACACGCATTTCGGGTGGATCATCCGGAGGATCGGCAGTTGCCGTTCAGGCAGGGCTTTGCATGGTGTCGCTTGGAAGTGATACAGGAGGCTCTGTAAGACAACCTGCCGACTTTTGTGGCATTATTGGCCTGAAGCCTACTTACGGACGTATTTCAAGGTATGGCCTGATTGCTTATGCATCGTCTTTTGACCAGATCGGTATTTTTTCTACTACAATAGCTGATGCAGCCCTTTTACTGGAGGTAATGGCGGGTGCCGATGATTTTGACAGTACTGTATCTAACCAACCTGTTCCGGCTTATTCCAAAGAACTGGAAACCGGCAAAAAATACAGGATAGCTTACTTTCCTGAAGCGCTTTCTCATCCCGGCCTGGATCCTGAAATTTCGAAAGCGGTTAAGAGCAAACTGGAAGACTGGAAAAGCCAGGGTCATACGGTTGAAGCAGTGCATTTTGACCTGCTGGATTATATCGTTCCGGCATATTATATTCTTACCACTGCTGAAGCAACGTCTAATCTTTCCAGGTACGACGGTGTAAAATATGGCTTCAGGGCCAACAAAGGGGCTATTACCGACCTTGACACTTTTTATAAAGAAAACCGTTCCCAGGGCTTTGGATGGGAAGTTAAGCGCAGAATTATGCTTGGTAATTTTGTGCTGAGTTCGGGGTATTACGATGCTTATTTTACCCAGGCCCAAAAAGTAAGGAGAACTTTAACAAATAAATTATCGTTGATTTTCAACGACTTTGACTTCCTGTGTTTACCCACTTCTCCGTCAGTAGCCTTTAAAATTGGCGAAAAAATGGAAGACCCTGTAGCTATGTATATAGCTGATATTTATACCGTTATAGCTAATTTAACCGGTGTACCCGGTATTGCAGTGCCCCTGTTTTCCCACCCCGGCAACCAAATGCCATTCGGCCTGCAGCTGATGTCCGCTCATTTTAATGAATTATCTTTGCTTTCTTTTTGCAACAATATTTTGGAGAATTAAACGTTATTAAGAATTCAAATAACTACGACAACCAAACCATAGACTTTTAATTGACCTTTTTTAAAAAACATTTTACAAAGAATGATTAATAAAAAACTGGTGGTGAAGCATTGGGGAATGGTGATTCTTTTTTCTTCTCTGTCTTACATTTCTTTTGCACAAATCAATCCTTTAGTTATATCTTCTGGTGTCAATAATAATGCCGGGGCTGTTAAAAAAGCAGATCCTAAAGGAGGTTTTAAAAATCTTTTTGAATCTTCGGGTGGCTCATCAGCAAAAGTAGCTACTTTAAAGGGCGTTAGTATGGAACACCTGAACCCGCAGGCGCTTAGCTTTGTTCAGGATTATATGGAGAAATATTCTGAAGATTTAAAGGAGCTTCAAACCTGGGGTAAACCTTATTTTGATATGATGGATGATATTCTTACCCAGAATAACATTCCCAAGCAATTAAAATACCTTGCGGTAATCGAATCAAATTTAAAATCATCTGCAGTATCCTGGGTAGGTGCGGTTGGTCCGTGGCAATTTATGCCAGGCACGGCTACTACAATGGGACTTCGTGTAGGCCGGGGGGTAGACGAAAGAAGAGACTACCTGAAAAGCACCAAAGCCGCCAGCAAATATTTAAACTACCTGTATGATATTTATGAAGACTGGTTACTGGTGGTTGCCGCTTATAATTGCGGGCCTGGCCGCGTAAACGCTGCAATTGCAAAGGCAGGCAGCAGCGATTTCTGGAAGCTTCAATATCATTTACCAACTGAAAGCCGTAACCACGTTAAAAAGTTTATTGCTACACATTACATAATGGAAGGTGAAGGAGGTATTACTACGGTATCTAAGCAGCAGGCTTTAGCTATGATGGCAACTGTAAAAGACGAAGTAACACACAAGGATGTAAAGGTTCAGACGATCAGCGGCAGGTATAACTCGAAAGCTATTGTGAAATACCTGGAAATGAGTCTTGAAGAATTTAGCAGCCTGAATCCAAGCATGGACAAAGTATTAGCCTCTAACGCTACTTACCAGCTCAAATTGCCTTTGGATAAAATGGACCTGTTTTTATCCAAGAAAAATGAGATGTTGAATGAATCTATTCAAATGCTGATCAACCCTGAATACAGGAACTAATATCATATTCACAACAAACATTTAAACCGCCCCACCGGCGGTTTTTTTAATGCCCTGCAGTACCATTTTTTTGAGGCTGCATTGATCTGTGAACCGTCGTAACAAACTTCTGCACAGATCACCTCATTGCTCAAATAAAAGCCCGGAAATGCTGCCTGGTGTGTTTTACATTGCATTTAATCTCGCAAAATACACCCAACCCGCAATGAGCGACTGATAGACACCCCATTAAATCAACTGCTAAATCACTCAGTTTGAACTAAGGTTCCTGAGTCTTACAATCCCGATCCTAATAAAACTCATCCTAACGGCAGCCACAATATAGAATGCAAAAAACCCGTCTGTTACGACGGGTTTTAATATCGATTGTATAAAATATCGTGAGCTTATTGATCTGTAACCTGGAAGGTAATAGGCTGCTTTCTGTAAGCCTTTACCTCTCTACCATTTTGAATGGCGGGGTTCCATTTACCAGATTTTTTAATTACCCTCATAGCTTCCTGCTCCATTCCAAATCCAACGCTTGTTAATGCTTTTACATCACTTACGTTACCTGCAACGTCCACAATGAACTGGATGATTACAGTATAGGTTCCGGGAGAAGCTCCGTTATCAACGGCTACCTGGCCATCCAGGTTTCTCTCAAGGAAAGAACGCCAGTTACCAGGGTATTTGGCATCAACCTCCACTTTGGTAAATACTTCAGGCTCCTTTTCAACCGGTTTAGCCTCAACAAGACCTTTACCTCCATCTGCGGCTGCAGGTGGTGTAACAATACCGATATCTTTGATACCTTCCTGGCTGATTGTACCAATTTTGGTTTCTTTCAGCTCTTCAACTGCGGGTGGTGGTTCTTTTACTTCCTCATCTTTTACGATTTTAGGAGGAGTAAATGCCTTCATCTCGATTTTTGGAGGCGGCGCCTGTTTGGGCGGCGGTGGTGGCGGAGGTGGCGGTGGTTCTTCCGGCTTCTCCTGCTCAATTTGTTGTATAGTAACTTCGTTGATCTTTACTGCATCCTCGTCTACCGCCGGCGTCATCTGGCTTTTCAGGAAGATACCTCCTGCAATTAAAGCAAAGCCAAGAGCAGTACCACCGAGCGCAGTCCACAATCTTTTATTATAGCCTCTACGAAGTTCGTAGGCACCATAACTTTTATTGCGGCCTTCAAACAGAAGATCCAAAAAGTCGGTACTTAAAATTTTATTGGCGTCCATTGTTCTTTTAATTTGTTAATTATAAGATGCGGGTGTCGGAAAATTCCACACAACTAACATCAGGTTTTTATTGAGCTGCCGGGGCTGCTGCTGCCGGAGCCGCTCCCTGCGAAGCATTTATAAGATCTTTCTCTGTGTCGAATGGCTCCAGTAATGCGTAGCGTGCTACTTTATTAATGGTCATTTCATCTAACAAATCAATTACATCTTTATAATTGGCTTCTTCGGTTGGCTTGATCAACACAAAGAAATCCTTCTGCCGGCAATCATTCGGGTTTTTTCCTTCCTGCTTTGCTTTAGCTTCACAGGCGGCATCCGTAACATACCTGGACTCAACTTCTTTCTTTTTCTTAATGATTACATCTCTTATGTCTTTGAGAGTTGAGGACTTAAATGCCTGGCTGGCATTTTCATTAGTCAACTCTCCTTCGTAATAAAAGATATTATTATCCCGGCCCACCATAATAGTAAGCGCACCCGACATTTTCACCTTGGTCTCTTCTTCTTTCTTCTCTGTATCCTTCGGCATATTGAGATCCATCGTTGTTGGAGAACTCATTGTGGAAGTGAATATAAAGAAGGTGATCAACAGGAAACCGAGGTCCACCATCGGCGTCATGTCTACCCTGGTGCTTAGCTTCTTGGCTTTCTTAACGCCGGGCCCCTTTTTGTGGCCGCCACCGTCGCCGGTATCTAAACTTGCCATAACTAATTCTGTTTAAAAATTTAATAACTATTTTTTGCTGCTGTTGCGTTCTACCCACAATTCAGTTCCGGTAGGCGCACCCTCAGGCATGGTTACCAGGTTGTACTTCTGCTCGTCGTTCTTCTTTAAAGCATCTATGATTGCTTTAAAAGCAGGATATTTGGATACATTATCCCCTTTAATCAGATACTTTAACTGCTTACCTGCAAAAACACTACGCGAAGCAGCGATCCAGTAGTACAATTCATTATTTGCTGAATCTTTAACCGGGATACCTTCCTGCACGTAAGTTTTCTTCTGATCTGCCGGCAATGCCAGGAACGCTCCTAATTTATTAAAAGGAACACCGATCATATCGCCGGGAAAATAACCAGCAGTTTGTGCATCTGTTACTGGAATATTTCTTGCCTGTGCAGCAGCTTTAATGATATCTCTTGCCAGTTGTGGATCTTTTTGGGCCATGATAGAGAAATAGACTTTATCATCTTTATCAATGCTGATCATCACCGCATCATTCTCTGGCAATTTTTGAGATGAAACCGAATTAGGGGTCTGAATGGGAACTGCCTCAGCCGGTTTGAACTTAGTAGCCATGATAAAGAACGACAGGATAAGGAACGCGATGTCCACGAAGGGCGTCATGTCCGTATCAGTCGACTTTTTGGCTATATTAACTTTAGGCATATTGAATTTATTATTTTGATATGAGACGATTTAATTCGGAATTTCCATAAAATCAACTTTCGTCTTTGCTACAATTGATTATTTGTACAAAGAAGCAAAAGACTGAGTTAAAGTAAATCCAGACTCGTCGATACCATAAGTAATACTATCGATCCTTGTAGTTAACATGTTATAGAAAATCAAAGCCAGTGTTGAAGTACCGATACCAATAGCTGTGTTATACAGGGCTTCAGAGATACCTACCGCAAGAGCAGAAGAATCACCACCACCTCCAGACGCACCTAACGCTGCGAAAGAACGGATCATACCCATTACCGTACCCAATAACGCCACAAGTGTACCTGCAGATACGATAGTAGAAAGGAATACCAGGTTTTTCTGAAGCATGGGCAGTTCAAGCGCTGTAGCTTCTTCTACTTCTTTCTGGATAGCTACTACTTTTTGCTCGGTTTCCAAACCTGTTTCGTTGATCATTTCTTTGTAACGACGAAGACCAGCTTTCATTACGTTACCTACAGAACCTTTTTGTTTGTCGCACTCAGCGATAGCGGCATCAACATTTTTATTAGCCAGGTGATACTGTACTTTACGGATAAAGTTGCTGATATTTCCTTTACCTAATGCTTTGCTGATTGTTAAGAATCTTTCGATTGCAAATACAATAACTACCAATAACATTCCAATCAGAAGAGGTACAATGATACCACCTTCATAAATGGCATTAAATGCACCTTTAGGACCTTTGTGGTGAGGCCAAAATCCGCCGGCTGTATCGGGTACATCAAAACCTGCTGGGTCACCCATAATAAATCTCCAAATAGAATAACCTGCCAATACACACAGGATAGGTGCTATCCACGAAATTGCATTGCTGCTTTTTTTAGGTTGCACAGATGTCGTTGCTGCCGCTACCGGCTTAGCTTGATTTTCAGCCATGATCTTAGTTTTTTTAGTTTTTTAAATATTAAAGCTTGTGAAATAGATTACAATTCTAACAAAAAATAATTTATAACAAAATTTTTCTTTGTTATTTTTTTCTGATTAAAGACCTAATGTTTAATGATTATTTAATGCCTCTAAATGGTTATTAAATAACCATTAAATTAATACAAATGCCTTGCTTTCTGTGATATAGCCATCGTTATTTGGCCATGAATATATGAAATTTATAACCAATACAAATTTGTTTTTTTTCATTTGGAGTACAACCGTAATTAACAATACTTTTGTTTCTGGTAATTTCAATACTTAATCAATCAAAAACAATAAACATGTCGACAATTACATTAAAAGGTAATGCCGTGAATACAATAGGCACTTTGCCTGAAGTGGGTAGCCAGTTAAAGGATTTCACACTGGTTAAAGATGATCTTAGCGAAAAAAGCCTGTCAGACTATAAGGGCAGGAAAATCGTGCTGAATATTTTTCCCAGTATAGATACAGGCATTTGCGCTGCTTCAGCCAGAAAATTCAACGAAGAAGCCAGCGCCCTGGAAAATACGGTGGTTATTAATGTATCAAAAGATCTTCCTTTTGCATTGAAGCGTTTTTGTGCCGCAGAGGGATTGAACAATGTAGAAAACCTGTCGGACTTTCGCGGAAGTTTTGGAACCGATTATGGTGTTACCATAGCAGATTCCGGTATGAAAGGCTTGTTAAGCCGTGCGGTAGTGGTTGCCAATGAAGAAGGGCAGATTGTTTATACAGAGCAGGTACCCGAAATTGCGCAGGAGCCCAACTACGAAGCGGCATTGGCTGCATTGAAATAAAGTTGCATTCATCGCTGTCATCAATCCCTGTTCGTTATCGGCCAGGGATTTTTTGTGTAGGGATGATTTTATAAAAACACTATTTTTGTTATGTACAGATTTAAGGAAATGGTGTCTTCCTATTTGAACCGTTCACCTTTATTGGTGGAATAATGGCGCCTACAAATGAATGATATTTTAGTATACTGAAATTCAAATTGTAGGCTATGCAAAGGTTCCGCTCATCTCTCCAACCGTTTTTAGTTATTGTTTACCTGGCCAAATGGACGCTTTGGGTTTTACCTGTATCATTGCTGACAGGCTCGCTGGTTGCACTGTTCCTGTGGTTGCTCGAAGCGGTCATCGAAATAAGGTTTGAGTATAACTGGTTGCTTTATCTTTTACCGCTGGCCGGTGTTATCATCCATTTTCTTTACAGGTATTCGGGAAAAAATGCTGAAGCGGGTAATAACCTGATCATCGATGAAATACATCAACCGGATACAGGCATTCCTTTAAGAATGGCTCCGCTGGTGCTATTCTCAACGGTTATTACGCACTTATTTGGTGGCTCCGCAGGGCGGGAAGGCACAGCCGTACAAATGGGAGGCAGCATTGCCCATTTTTTAGGGAGGCACATGCGGCTCTCCAGAGAAAACCTGCGTATACTATTAATGACCGGCATAGCCGGTGGTTTCGGCGCTGTATTTGGAACACCCGTTGCCGGGGCTATCTTTGCACTCGAAGTGCTGGTTGTGGGCAAGCTGAAATATGACGCGTTACTGCCCTGCCTGATGGCCAGTATACTATCTAATATTGTTTGCAGTGCCTGGGGCATTCATCATACCCACTATCAAATCAGTTTTGTAAGCCAAAATTTACTCAGTTTCGACTCGTTTGGATTTAACCTGCTATTGATGGCAAAAGCAATTAGCGCCGGCATTGCTTTTGGCCTCGCAGCCTATCTTTTTGCCCGGCTCTCTCATGCCGTAAAAAAATACAGTAATCAACTGATAAAAATAAAATGGCTGATACCGGTAACCGGCGGCTTGATTATTATAGGGTTGAGCTTTTTACTTGGACCGGACTATTTAAGCCTCGGTG
>JBCNOR010000060.1:0-13366 GCA_039593785.1 Niabella sp.
CACTAACGGGGTGCAAATATAGAACTTCCCACAACACTACAAAACTTTTTACACAACTATTTTTAAAAAAATATTGAAATTCCGTTCTTTTCACTTCTCAAAATAAATCAAACTGGAAGTAAGTCACTCATTATCAGCAATATATTTAAAGCAGTAATTTTCACCGATGACTTATGTACAGGGTCATAAATAGAATGGCAACTGCTAACAATACACGGTCTTCCATCAACAAGCTTTCACATAACAGTTAGTACACCATGAAAAGCGAGCTGCTTACGGCGCCTCTCTTCTCTTTTATAGTACTATTATAATGATGCTAAAGATGAAAAGAATCAGGGATAGCTTACCTGCATCAATGTCAACCCATGGGCAGGTGTGTCGAACCAGGTGTTGCTACAGTCTTTAGATTCTATGATGCTTCTGAACCTGTCGGTTGAAATGGTACCCCTTCCTACTTTAAGCATGGTGGCAGTTAAGGCCCGAACCATGCCACGCAGAAAGCGGTTCGCTGATACAATATAAATCAATTGATCATCTTTCATGATCCATTCACTCTGCAGTATGCTACAGTTGAACGTTTTGACCTGGGTATTCTTCTTCGAGAAAGAAGTAAAGTCCGTATACTCTTTTAACAAGACAGCCGAACTGTTCAGTAATGCTATGTTTACGGAGTAAGGATAAAAATAAGCGCGGTCTGCTATAAAAGGATTCTTATACTGGTATACATGATACTGATAGGTTCTGCTCACCGCATCAAAACGGCAATGCGCTTCATCATTTTTTTCGGCAACACTGATAATGGATATATCCCCGGGAAGAATTGCATTCAGATTGTAGATCCACTTCTGCTCAAAAGTTCCGGGCCAGTCGAAATGAAAAAAGTTCTGCCGGGCATGAACGCCGGCATCTGTCCTGGATGATCCGGTCAACTCTACGGTGCTTTTGAAAAGCACTTCGAAAGCCTTCTCAATCTCTCCCTGGATCGTCAATGCATTTTTCTGGATCTGAAATCCTTTATATCGTGTGCCTTTATAAGCAACTTCCAGGAAATAACGCAATGCTGTTTATAATTTGAAATGATGCAAAATAGACGGAGCTTACTGAACCAGCGCATTGAATTTATCGCGGTAAGGGCCGTCTTTGATTTCAGACGCAAGGGATGCAAAATTTTCCCTGTCTGCAGTAAAAGGGTAAGCAGCAGCGTAAAAATTATACTTTCCTGCGTTGGAAAGAAACATACTGCTCAGGTATTTGATATGGGCTGTTGTATAACATTTGGCTTTAAAAGCTTTTGAAGCCTGTGCAATCATACTGTCATCATTGCTTTCTGATGCCATGGCCCTGCGTAATTTTAAAAAATCATCTTCTGTTGCTACAGACTTGCAAGCAGCATTAGTTGCTTTTGCAGCCGTATTCGCAGCATTAGCCGGCTGGGGAATAGCTGCTTTTTCTTCTACTTTAAAGCCGGACTGCCCGTCGCCTTCTTTTGGTGCTGCGGTTTCCTTTTTGCTTGTTGCTGCCGGTGGAGCCGGTGTAGACGCAGGCTCCTTAGGTCCGCCTGACCTTGGCTCAGGAATAAAAATCGTGATGGGGTCTACCTGTCCCGATTCGTTCCTGTCATCATATACTACCGTAACACCCTTGGAGGATTTGGTTTGAACAGGTTCTGCGGCTCCACTCCTCTCAGTTCCCCTTACAACAGGCCGCTCCTGTACAGAGGCAGGTTGTTTATTTTCTGCCGGCGGTGGCGTTACCACAGCTACCTGCTTTTCTTCTACCGGTTGTGGTTTGGGTTTTTCCAGCAAACTTGGATCGTTTGCAGCCTGTGACAGTACTTTCGTGAAGTCAGATACCCCGTCTGCGGGTGTAGTTTCCTTCTTAGGCTCAGCCTTGGGCGCGGGAGGTGTCGTTTTCGCTGTTACAACCTCCTCGTTTCCTTTCAATGCCTTTTGAACCGCCATGGTTTGCAGGTCAAACAATCCCCAACCATCATTACCATAATCCTTTATCAGGTAGCCCTTATCTTTTGAGTCGATCTTAAAATCGAAACGTTGCTCAGCTGTCTTACTGTCGGGGAAACCCACTGTTAATTTATAATCTCCGTCCTTTAACTGGGGAAGAATTAAATAACCCGAGGCATTGGCGCTGATTTGCTGTCCATTGATCTTTATATAAAACGGTTGTGCAGGTTCTGTCTGAAGATAAACGAAGTACTTAGACTGTACCTGGTAACCCTGTCCCATACCAACAAAAGAAAGGAGCGTAAATAGAGCCGAGAAAAGAAAATGCCTGTTCATTAAATAAAATAATTTTTCTTGCAGGCAAATTTAGCTGAAATTATCGGTTTGACGTTTGTCCCTGGCAAATTGAAAACTTTTAGGTTTTGTTTAATATTTTATGAAGGCACTACTTTTCCAGTCGCCGGAAAAATTTGCGTTCACCCATTAATAAAGAAAAGCCAGAGACTGTACCATCGGGATTTTTAGCGAACTCTATTTCATCTGTCGCATCATCCTGCCAATAGAAATTCCGGGAAGACGAACTCTTCAATATGATTTTATTATCGACATCCTTTATGAGAAGCCGCCCCTCTTCTATCATCAATGTTACCGTATCTTTTCTTGCATCAGCATATTTGCCTACATATGATTTCAAGGTCGCATCGGGCAATGCTACCGGGCTAAACCGGAACCGTTTTTTGGAGAGCAGCCATTGATACAAACTATCATTATTATAGGTAACATCCCAGCTGTTATGGTTGGCATCGGGATAGAGCGTGAATTTCACTTCGGCTTTCTTGTTGTACTTGCGAACCGCATCAATCATACTAATAGAAGCTGCCGGCAGTACCACATCGTCTTTTGCTCCATGAAAGCACCAAACCGGCATATAGCGCAGGGTCCAGGCTTTTTCTGTATCGCCGCCGCCGCATACGGGTGCAATAGCTGCCAGATCGGAAGGATATTTCTCCGCGTAGTTCCAGGTACCAAAACCGCCCATACTCAAACCGGTCATGTATACCCGGTCTTCATCTACTTTATATTTCTTTTTGAGATCTCCTAACAAGGCTTTCAAAACATCCACCTGCCAGCCTGTACGAGGAGGCGCCTGGGGAGAAACAAGGATAAACGGGAATTTGCGACCGGCCTCTACCAGCTTGGGCGGACCATGATATTTTACCTTATTGAGATCGTCACCACTTTCGCCCGATCCGTGTAAAAAGATAACCAATGGCCATTTTTGGGCAGTGTCTTTCTTATAATTTTCCGGTAAATAAAGCAGGTATTTTGTTTCCTGAACCAGTTTTTCTGCTGTTTGCTGGGCCCATATTTGCAAAGGCAACAGGCCGGTCAGCAGCATCCATCTTAATTTATAAAGCATAATCGTAAGTATTCCATTCCCTACCTACCAGCTGCCACCAGCGCCACCGCCACCAAAACCACCGCCTCCGAAGCCGCCAAAACCACCGCCTCCCCCGCCAGACCAGCCTCCACCGCCGCTTCCGCCACCCGACCATCCGCCGGGAAAAATAACCGGACCACCCCAATCATCACGATAGCCACGGCGGGATACATAGCCGCCACCGCCGCCACCTCTGCGGCTGATGATTACAATGATTATTAATAAAATAACGGCCGCCATTAAAAGACCGGAGCCCCGGCCGCCTTTACCCCGCTGGTTATATCCATCCGGCGCTTTATACTTGCCGGCTGCAGCATCCATAATATCGGTGGTGGCTTCATCCAAACCCCGGTAATTATTGCCCTGCCTGAAATTAGGGATCAGCACATTTTGTACGATCTGATCTGCAATCAAATCGGTAACCGAGCCTTCCAGGCCATAACCAGGTGCAATAAACACGCCCCGCTGGCCACCTTTGGTTCCCGTATTAACCAATATAACAACGCCGTTACTAAATTGCTTTTGCCCGCCAACGCCCCATTTTCTACCCAGCGCAATAGCAAACTCATCTCTTGAATACCCTTTGAGATCATCCACCACTACCACTGCTATCTGGTTAGACGTGCTATCGTCGTAGGCTACGAGCTTCCGCTCCAATGCCTCTTGCTGCTCGGTTGTAAGAAAGTTTCCCGAAAAGTCATTGACCAGTTTAGGAGGATTGGGAGCGGCCGGGATATCGTTCTCTATTTGCCCATGTGCCGCAATAACCACAGCGCTAAAAAGGCAAAACAATAACAGTTTCATTACAGGCCCCTGTAACGGTTTTATTAAAAACAATTGAAAAGAAATGGGTATGGATAATTTTGTTTTGATGTGACTCTTGATTTATTATTTGCCAAATACGATATCGTCTGGTAACTCATTATGATCGCTGGCCCGATCATAGGGGAAGTAACTATGCAGGCCTTCTCCGATCTCATACACATACTGGCAGATGCCTTCCACAAAGTGCTCCTGGTTGAATTCCTGTAAGATATGACTTACCAGCTCGTGCCAGTACTTTTCCCCGGTTTTGTTATAAATACCCTCATCGCCAAAAATAGCCAGCTGATGATCTTTTACCGCTATATAAAGCAATACCGCATTGCGTTCAACCGTTTGCTCCATTCTTAACTGGAAGAAGATCTCGGAAGCCCGTTCTACCGGGTCAACATATTTACAATGGCTTTCCATGTAAATGCGGATCTCGCCACTGGTGCGGCTTTCGGCGCTCCTGATGGCTTCCACTACCTGCTCCTTTTCTGCTGCGGTAAGAAACTCCGGCGATTTGCTTTTAAATAATGAAAATCCCAAGTGATTTAAAATTTAATGTCTACACTATTTTGTGCACCAGATACTGCCTTGAATCCTTCTTTTACATCAAAGCCAAACATTTTTGCCACCAGGCTTTTTGGAAAAGAGCGGGCGGCTTCATTATAATCCCTGACAGCTGCATTAAAATCAGCCCTGGCCACTTTGATACGGCGTTCATTACCTTCTAACTGCACCTGCAAGCCTCTGTATGCCTCCGTACCCCTTAACACCGGGTACTTTTCTATTACAGCTATCAAACGGTTAGAAGCGGCCGCAAGAGTATCCTGCAGGCTGGCCTGCCTGTTATAACTATCAGCGGACAAACCGGCCCCTGAAACAGACAGGGCTTTACTTCTCGCTTCTGTTACCTGAACCAGGGTTTCCTGCTCAAAACTGGCCATCCCTTTCACCGTATTTACCAGGTTGGGGGTCAGGTCAAGCCTGCGCTGGTAAGTGCTTTGCACGTCGGCCCAGGTTTGTTCCATCTTCTCCTCTTTGCGCACTAAAGAATTATACGCTACTATTACGTAGAGTCCTAATAAAATAATGAAGGCTCCAATAAGATATCCTGAAAAACGCTTTTGCCGCATGTTCTTCAATTAAAATTCCACTTTGGGAGCTGTTTCTGCACCGGGATCGGCTTTAAACGGTTCTTTCGCCTTAAAGCCAAACATACCTCCTAAAATATTCATCGGAAAGGAACGAACTTTTGTATTATAACTATTTACAGCGCCATTGAAAGTGTTACGTGAAGCGCGTATTTCGTTTTCGATGCTTTCGAGCTGCCCCTGTAACTGCAGGAAGTTCTGGTTGGCTTTCAATTCAGGATAGCTTTCCACAACTGCCAGCAAACGGCTTAAAGCGCTGCTCACCTGGCCCTGCGCGGCCTGGAATTGCTGCATATTTTCTGGTGTCAGCTGATCTGCAGAAATGTTTACAGAAGTAGCTTTAGATCTTGCTTCAATAACTTTGGTTAATGTTTCCTGCTCAAACTTAGCGGCGCCTTTAACGGTGTTTACCAGGTTACCCACCAGGTCATTACGTCGTTGGTAGTCGCTTTGCACATTGGCCCATGCGTTCTTTACCACTTCATCTTCTTTTACCAGGCCGTTATAGCCTTTACATCCCATAAAGCCTACTACCACCAATAAAATGATTACAATTAAACCTATTCCTTTCATAGTATTTGATTTTAAGTGTTTATCTAACAAATTTAATACAATTAGTTATTGCAGCGGCTTCCTTTCGGTAAACCGGTAAGCTATATCGGTAAATGAAAAGAATTCCCAAGCGTTGCGTTGCAGCCCCGAAAAAATGAAATTGGAAAATCGGTAATAAATGAGTAAATTAGTACTGTAGTTATCAGATCGCTTATTCTGGAGATCTTTTTTATTACAACGATACTGAGAAGGAATGGAAAGTTTATTGTTCACCCATTAAAACTTAACATTATGAACCAGTTAGCTTTTCGCCCCGCATCTCCTTGCCAGAATGCCCACGAGCCTGCTTTGCAAGAAAGCCAAACCGAATTTCCAAGGTTACCGATTCCCTATAAAAAATGGTATCGCCTCTGCATGATCCTATTGGCGTTGTCCTTATTTATTTTACCCGGATGTAAACAGAGCAATGCAAATATACCAGACGAAAAAAAGCTTCAGGCTGAAAAAGATGCCATATTAGCGGTTATTGAGAAAGAGACCGCTTCTTTTTTTGCAAGGGATTATAATGCCTGGAAATCTACTTACGCTCAAACCGACTACGCCTTCCAGGCCTGGAGCAATAAGGATGGTACATTTGACGCCAGCGTAGGCTGGAACGGTATTGACAATACCGTTGGGAAATATATTAACGATAATCCTGAGCCGCAATCGAGCAGCCACCCCGTTGTTGAGCGCAAAAACATAAAGTATAAATTTTATGGTCCAGATGCCTGCTACCTTACCTGGGACCAGTTCAACAGCAATAAGGAAGGCGATAATTTCCATCACAGCAAAGAAGTAAGGGTAATGGAAAAAGAGAACGGTGAATGGAAAATAGTTTGCGTAGCTGCATTCTGGGATTATGTTAATCCTATTGCCGCAGACAGGCTTAAAGATATTCAGAGGATGGACAAAGAGTCGAGGGGTACAGATAAACTTTAAATGGAGAACCCTAAGCCAAGCCGTGAAAGCCGCCAAACCAGGCCGTTAAAGGGAGCTTCGTTTTTTGGGCACCCACATCTATGATTTTTTACACACCCTCTGGGCTGTTATTACTTAACAGCCTTTTTTATTTTTCCTGGCTTCTTATCGGTGTGAACAACAGTGGCTTTATCTAAAAGCGGGTTGGAAACAATAATCGGCTTAGGCTTTGTAGTTGTTTCGTTTTGCTCTATTTCAATTTCATTAATGATGATACTCTCAGGTGCAACCACACTATAGTCTGAACTATTTTCCAGTTGCTGCTTATCGGAGGCTATAATAAATCGTCTTAATGACTTCATGGCCAATGGAGCAATCCGGCATTCATTTACCATTTCTGTTTTCCCGGTAGCTACATCGATTCTGTATATCTCCGGACTATTTGATGACATGTCTTTTACCATGTATGCAACCGGAAGCCCTTCTTCCTTAGCCAGGCGTAATAGCTTTGCCTGCATGGAATCGGCAGGAGTGGTTTTGGTCGAATTGAGTTTCAACACCCCTGCATTATAATTTCTACCCATAAAAGACTGCGCAAACCCCTGTGATTTAGGAAATTTTCTTGTAGGCGTTCTTCCATTCAACAGGCTCTTTAAAATACCGGCTTCTATCAATACCAGGGAATCTGCCGGCACAACACCCTCGTCATCTATTTCGTAGTGCCCGGTGGTATGTCTGCCATTCACCATTTTAAGAGAAGGGATTGCTGTTACCGTAAGATCGGAAGCTACCAGCTTTTGACCTAGCTTTTCTTCATAGCTGGTGCCACCGGAACCATATCCTAAAATGGCTTTACGGCGGGTTTGCAAGGTGTTGGAAAAACATTGATTAACGATATCGGTTACTGCGTTTCCCATAAATAACACCGGCCCCATATAAGACCCCTCAAATGCTTTTGCCTGCTCCTTTTGTTCTATTTTACGGATCAGTTCCTTTATGTTGGCCTGCAACTCGCTCCATGTTGGCAACTCGTCGATATGCTTAACGGTAACAGAGTAGCTGCTGTTATGGTTATTACCTTCCTCGTCAGAAGTAGCGCCATAGGCCATAAAGGTCACAGATGCTCCCGGCTTCCGCACCACCGAGCCTTCGCTGCTCACTGTGTAATTTTCGGAGCTGTTAACCAATAAGCGGCAATAAGAAGTGGTTATTTTAGGATAGGCGATAAATAAGGCCGATAACGACTTTAGCTGCTGCTCCCATTTTTTTGTATCTAATTGAATAGGTTGAATAGCGCCAAAATCCTTCACCACCGGGGTAATGCGGGCCAGGTCATCCAGGGCCAGTTCCTTTTCGTCTACACTTACTCTTTTTAAGGAAGACATAAAGCCGCTGAACTGGCGGGCATTATTTTTATAGGCCCTATCAGTTTCCAGCCATAAAAGGCGACGATATTCATCTACGCTGGCTTCATCCGGCAGGTTCGCAAAATAACCGTCGTACATCATGTAATCGAAATTGCGGTGATAGTCGCCTACCCTTAACTTAACTGATACGGATTTATTATTATCCGGTGTCTTTACTACGGTTGTTATTTCGCCACGTTCGCTGCTTAATTGATAGCTATTTACGTTTTGCAGGTTATAAGCTATATAGAATGGCTTCTCCAGGTCGGGCAAATGCAGGCGCTGAATATTTCGCTGCAACTCATCGTTCAGCACTTTCACATAAAAATTATCTTTCAGATCCTGTGCTTTCGCTACAGCGCCTGTAAAACCTATAACTAAGACAAGGAAGAAAATTTTTGTTCTCATTTTTTACTATTTACTTAAACAAGCAGCTGAACCAGATTGGAACGGATCGTCATTATTTATCCAGGTCCGGCCTGGGCAATACCGGTAAACGCTCGGACGATTTGCTTTTTTTCTGCGTTTCAATTACATCTACAAAAATAGCCGGTGATGAAGCCGAAACAGGCACCCAGCCCGAACCGGAGCCGCACATACCGTTGAAGGTTTCCATGGTGTTGCTGCAGGCAGTAATATGTTTGAACATTGAAAGCGGTGTGCCAATCAGATCCACTCCCCGTACCAGCTCATCCGGCTTACCATCTGCATAAATCTTATACACTTCCGTAGGTAATACATTAAACGCATTGGGTGTGGTACGCCCCACATTGGTAAAGCCACCCTGTACATCCTGGAATAAATAGCCGTAGGCTTTACCCTGTTTCTTACACTCTGCAATCAGCATATCCCTTAACTCTTTAAATGTTTTTTCGCTTTTGCCTGTTACTACCAGGTTACTTTGCCTGCTCTCGGGGATACCGCCGGGTGCCGTACGTGCATGGCCATTACTGCCACTCACCCCGTTAATAGGTGTACGGGTCATTAAGAAATTGCGTAGTATGCCCTGCTCCACAACCTCTACCTTTTGCGCGGCTACTCCTTCATCGTCGAATTTGTAATACCCGTTTACCTGGGCACCCGACACAGATTTTGTAGTAGGATCCATAGAAATACTTAAAAAAGCCGGTAATACCTCGCTGCCTATTTTATTTTTAAAGGTTTGCCCGTCAAATTCATTTTTCATTCGCTTGCCTTCAAGCCGGTGCCCAAAAATTTCGTGGAAGAATACACCTGCAGCCCTGCCTGAAAGTATGGCCGGACCCACAAAAGGATCAGCAAGAGGCGATCTTTTTAATTCGCTCAGCCTGGCGCTCATTCCTGAAACATCGGCCAGCACACTGTCGCCGGAAGGCAGGCCGGCTGGTGTATACGCAAAATATAATTTATAAAGCGGCAGCTCCATTCCGTCAGCAGCCTTGGTATTGCCAAAAATACTCTGCCAGGTTTCGGTACCATTTTCAACGATGTCCGATCCGTCGGTATCCACAAAATATTTGCGGGTGATCTTAAACTCAAAATTGGCCCCTCCCTGCAACAGGTCGGGATTTTGCTTAAATACCTGCGTGAAATTTTTAAGGGCAGCAGCAACTTTATCCAGGTCGGGCTTCAACGCCTTATAATTTAAAGGGGCGTCAAAATAAACCTCCCGTTTGGCACTGGAAAAGTCTGCCGCAGTATCTTCCTCAGCTACCCGTACTTTTTTATTGGTCAGCAGTTGCTCATATATCTGTGCCGCATTCTTATAGGCCATATCGGTATTTTTCCAGATAGATAAACGTAAGATATCTTCATTATCCACAATAGGCAGGGTTCCCGGGGCTCCGCCGAATTGCATATTATGTGTATTATCAAACTGGTAGCTGCCCACTCTTACTGTTGGTGTAAAAACTCTTACCCTGTTTGAATCGATAGCGCTGATAACCCCGAAACTGGCTGTAACACGGTAGGACAATATATCGTCCACCCTGTAGCTCATATAGTACACATTTTTATCAGCCGCCTTTAGTTGTGTAAACTCACGCTGTAATTCGTTCTTCAAAACGCTGGAAAGCCGATCCTGGGAATGGGCGTGGGCAAAAGATAAAACCATACCGATTAGCAGTAAAGCGCGGGTTGCTGTAGTCATATGCTATAAAGATAAGTGGTGCATTTGAAGTAATAAACAGTTGACTCTTAATAGTTCCTTAAATCACAACTGCTGTGTGCATGATAAAAACATGCGCACAGCAGTCAAAAACACTTAATAATAAGATGCGGTTACCTATGGATTTGCATAATTTTTTACATCATCTGCAATAATTGTTTTGCCGCTCAAAATAACCAGGCGCTCTACCACGTTACGCAGTTCTCTTATATTACCCGTCCAGTTATGCTGTTGCAGCAATTTGATCGCACTATCATCGATACCTTTCTTAGCAATACCATAGTCGGCGCAGATGCTTTCCAGAAAACGGTCGATCAGCTGGGGAATATCATCCCTGCGATCATTTAAAGAAGGCACATGAATTAATATGACACTGAGGCGATGGTATAAATCCAGCCTGAAGTTTTTTTGTTCCACTTCTTCCAGCAGATCTTTGTTGGTAGCGGCGATCACCCTTACATCCACGTTAATATCCTTATCGGCGCCAACCCTTGTTATTTTCCCCTCCTGCAGCGCACGCAGTACTTTGGCCTGTGCACTCAGGCTCATATCGCCTATCTCATCAAGAAAAAGGGTTCCACCATTGGCCTGCTCAAATTTTCCGATTCTTTGTTTAACGGCTGATGTAAAAGATCCTTTTTCATGACCGAACAACTCTGATTCGATCAATTCTGTCGGAATAGCGGCGCAGTTCACTTCCACTAACGGGCTGGCATTACGGGTACTTTTTTCGTGCAGCCAACGGGCTACCAGCTCTTTACCCACACCGTTTTCACCGGTAACCAGCACCCTTGCTTCTGTAGGCGCTACTTTATCGATCGTTTCTTTAATACGCTTAATAGGCTCAGAATCTCCCACTATTTCCTGCACCCTGGATATCTTTTTGCGCAGCACTTTTGTTTCTGTAACCAGTGTGCCTTTATCCAGCGCATTTTTTATAGTAATCAGCAACCGGTTCAAATCCGGCGGCTTGGAGATAAAATCATAGGCGCCTTTCTTTACTGCTTCTACCGCTGTTTCAATGGTACCGTGGCCCGATATCATAATAACCGGAACATCGGGAGCTATTTCCAAGGCCTTGTTCAGGAACTCCATTCCATCCATTTTAGGCATTTTGATATCGCACAAAACCGCATCAAATTTATGCTCGGAGAATATTTTAATTCCCTGCTCGCCATCTGAAGCCTCATGTGTTTTATAGCCTTCAAAAGATAATATTTCTATTAAAGTCTTGCGGATGGACACCTCGTCATCAACTACGAGTATAAGCGGCGCATTGTCGTTTGTCTTATTTCTATGGGGCACTTTATAACAGATTTTTTTGTTTAGATCGTAAACTTAAAAGTCCACGAGCGAATAAATATAGCTCATGGACTTCTAAAAATGATAATATGATCAAAATTATTTTTTCTGGTACATCACTTCTTTAACCAGTTTAACCGTACGGGCTACATCAGGTAAAGCCGCAGCTACCAGGTTGGCCGCGTAGTGCAAAGGCGCATCTGCCGCAGTGATACGGCGGATGGGTGCATCCAGGTAATCAAAAGCATCTTTCTGAACATTGTAAGCTATTTCAGAAGAAACCGAAGCAAAGGGCCACTGCTCTTCTACAATCACCAGCCTGTTTGTTTTCTGGATACTTTTAACAATGGTTGGCACATCCAAAGGACGAATCGTACGCAAATCGATCACTTCGGCGCTGATTCCTTCTTTTTCCAGCTCTGCCGCAGCACCTAAAGCTACTTTCATCATTTTATTGAAAGAAACGATGGTTACATCAGTTCCTTCTTTTTTTACGTCAGCCTTACCTAATTCGATATAATATTCTTCTTCGGGAACTTCCATTTTGTCTCCATACATCTGCTCACTCTCCATGAACATTACCGGATCTTCTTCATAACGAATAGCCTGCTTCAACAAACCTTTCGCATCATAAGGGTTACTTGGAGAAACCACTTTGATACCCGGGATATTGGCGTACAATGACTCAAAAGCAGTACTATGCTGCGCTCCCAACTGGCCCGCAGAACCATTTCCACCCCTGAAAACGATAGGACAAGAAATTTGCCCACCGCTCATTGCCAGCATTTTAGATGCAGTATTCAAAATCTGGTCCAATGCTAATACTGCAAAGTTCCAGGTCATAAATTCAACAATCGGCCTTAAGCCTCTTTGAGCCGCTCCCACACCTACTGCAGTAAAACCCAGTTCAGCAATAGGCGTATCTAAAACTCTTTTCGGACCAAACTCTGCCAGCATACCCTGGCTTACTTTATACGCGCCGTTATATTCAGCAACTTCTTCACCCATTAGAAACACTCTGTCATCCCTTCTCATCTCCTCATTCATAGCTTCTCTTAAAGCCTCTCTAAATGCAATAATTCTTGCCATATTATTTTTGTTAATACTTTTAAAGTGCGGCAAATTTAAACGTAAAATGCTAGAATAAGCAATATAAAATATAAAATATTCGATAATCACAGCCGTTATCTTTGTCAAATGCAATCTCATTTTTCGGTGATCATCGTTGGAGGCGGACCTATAGGACTGGCCTGCGCTTTGGAAGCTCAAAAAAATAATATTTCCTACCTGGTTCTCGAAAAGGGCTGCCTGGTTAATTCGTTATATCGTTACCCGGTAAACATGACTTTTTTCTCCACTTCAGACCGCCTGGAGATTGGGAATGTTCCTTTTGTGTCGAATAACGCCAAGCCTACACGCAATGAAAGCCTCGAATATTATCGCAGGGTTACACAAAACTTCGGTGTTAATATCCATCTTTTTGAAGAGGTATTGCAGGTGAACAGATCACAGATGACGGATAGCGAAGGGCAGTTTCATATTACAAGCAGCAAAAGAACTTACACCTGCGACCAGGTAATTATTGCCACCGGCTTTTACGACATACCCTACCTGTTACATGTACCCGGTGAAGAGCT
>JBCNOR010000600.1:0-3213 GCA_039593785.1 Niabella sp.
GTTCAGGATGAGCAGCAAAACAGCAGCTGATGAAGAGGCCATTCGGGTATTTGCCGAAAACCTCCGTCAATTGTTACTGGCCTCACCTCTGGGAAGCAAACGCGTGCTGGCAATAGATCCTGGATTTAGAACGGGTTGTAAGGTAGTATGCCTTGATGAGAGCGGAACATTCCTGAAGTATACAACCATATTTCCGCACCCCCCGCAAAATGATTGGAGTGGCGCTGCTGCCACCCTGAAGGAGCTGGTAAGCAGATACGATATAGAGGCCATTGGTTATGGTAACGGCACCGCCAGTAAAGAAACAGAAAAGCTGGCGCGGGGCATAGATTTTGGTAAACCCGTCTCCATTTTTATGGTAAATGAAAGCGGCGCTTCTATTTATTCGGCCAGTGAAGTAGCCCGGGAAGAATTTCCCGATGAGGATGTAACAGTACGCGGTGCTATCAGCATCGGGCGCCGCCTGCTCGACCCATTGAGTGAGCTGGTAAAGATAGATGCGAAGAGTATCGGGGTTGGCCAGTACCAGCACGATGTCAATCAAAACCGGTTAAAGGATAGCCTGGATAATGTAGTTCAAAGTTGTGTAAACTTTGTAGGTGTGGATGTAAATACCGCCAGCAAGCACCTGCTCACCTATGTTTCGGGTCTTACAGCTACTACTGCTAAAAATATTGTAGAGTATCGCAGCAAAAACGGTGCATTTAAATCCCGCAGTGAACTTCTTAAAGTTTCGATGTTGGGGCCCAAAGCTTATGAGCAATGTGCGGGCTTCCTAAGAATCCCCGGCGCCGAGAATCCGCTGGATAATTCAGCAGTACATCCTGAGAGCTACGGTATTGTGGAAGAAATGGCTCAAAAAATGAGCTGCACGGTAAGCGATATCATCGCCAAACCGGACATCAGAAAGCAAATTAATGCAAAGGATTTTATTAATGAAACGGCAGGTGCGTACACTATTGAAGATATTTTGAAGGAACTGGAAAAACCGGGTCGTGATCCCAGGGATGTGATTGAAGAATTCCGGTTTGCTGAAGGAATTACCACCATGGACGATTTGAAACCGGGTATGAAGCTGCCGGGTATTGTTACCAACATTACCAACTTCGGAGCGTTTGTAGATGTGGGCGTAAAACAGGACGGCTTGGTACACGTTTCGCACCTGGCCAACAAATTTGTAAGCGACCCCAATGAAGTGGTAAAGCTCAATCAGAAAGTAATGGTTACGGTGGTTGAGGTAGATGCATCCCGTAAGCGTATTGCTTTGAGTATGAAGGATGAGCATAAAACGGAGCAGTCGCGCCCCCGTACCAATATGCCCAAAGGAACGCCGGTAAGTAGTAAACCGAAAAATAGTTTTCAATCAAGTCTCGACGCATTGAGAAAGAAATTTAACTGATGCTGCAGGTAAAATGGTCTGATCGTCCCGGTCTGACCATTTTACCTGAAATCCAAATCGCTAAACCCACAGATTTGTGCCGCAAGCACCCTGTTGCATAGACTTCCGTTACGTGCTTTTGCATAATCAGGATAAGATGAATACTCCCATTGGGCCGGGTGAGTTACCAGGCCGGCTTCCACAGGGTTGCAATGAATATAATTAAAGCAAGTGTATACATAATCGCCAGGACTGTATTTTGACATACTTAAATCAGGTTCCGTCAATATTTTGCATTTTGTTTTCTGTCTGAATAAAGAACCGGTTCTGTCGTATTTGCTATTATAAATTCTTGCATAGCCGCTCAGCAAATTTCTTATCCCGTTTGTAAGAACTTCAATATTTAAACCACCTTGTTTTATTGTTTCGCAGCTTTTGTCGGTAGTGTGAATCATCAAGTGAAAATGATTAGGCATCAGGCACCATGCTAAAATTTCACAATATGGGAATATATTGCGGCGAACCAGTGTCAGGAACATAAAATAATCGCTTTCTTCACGGAAAGTGGTTTCCTGGTTGTTGCCCTGGTAAAAACATGGTACGTATGACCTGGCAGGAATTTCATAGATTGTATTTACATTAAATATAAAATAATTTTGGAATACAAACTGATCCTAGGTCTGACCGGGACGGTCAGACCAGGTATGCATTACGGTTATGTTCTGATCCTCCCGGTCTAGCCATGCCCCTCGCGCACTGCCCTGAGTTTAATCGAATAATGACATGCTGTTAATTAGCTTTTGTTTAATTTTGCAATATGGGAACAATTATAGCATCCAGCCCGGTTACTTTAACAGCCGGTGCGGTGAAAGAAATAAAAAGACTGATCAGTGAACCCGGATTTGATGCCACTCAGTTGTTGCGTATTGGCGTAAAGGGTGGTGGCTGTAGCGGTATGAGCTATGTGCTGGGCTTTGATCATAAAACAGACGCTGATAAAGAATTTGAAATAGAAGGGGTTTCATGCATTATCAATAAGTCGCACGAATTATACCTGGCAGGTATGGAAATAGACTGGAGCGATGGTTTGGACAACAGGGGCTTTACATTCTCTAACCCTAATGCAAGCAGCACCTGTGGCTGTGGAACCAGCTTTGCTGTATAACCTTAGTCCAGATGCCTGATATACACTACTTATTTTGTCCGGTTTGCCAATCGGATAACTTACAGCATGTCTTCGATGTTAAAGACTATACGGTTAGCGGCAGGGAGTTTGAGATCCTTCATTGTAATACCTGCACTGCCAGGTTTACGCAGGATGTTCCCGGTTTGGACGATATAGGTCGTTATTATAAATCAGAAGACTATATTTCACATACCAATACGAGTAAAGGCCTGATCAATCAGCTATATCAACGGGTGCGGGTACGCACTATGAAGCAGAAAGCAGCCATTATCAAAAGACATACAGGGCTGAAGAGTGGAAAATTGCTTGATATTGGTTGCGGTACCGGTACATTCCTGCATACCATGCAGCAGCAGGGATGGGAGGTTGCCGGGTTAGAGCCCGAAGCCGACGCAAGAGCTATTGGTAAAGAGCAGTATGGTATCAATGCCCGACCCTCTCATGAGCTTTTTTCATTACCACCGCAAAGCTTTAATGCTATTACGCTATGGCATGTATTAGAGCATGTGCACACCCTGCATGAATATATGGCACAGATAAAGACACTATTGGCGCCCGGGGGCGTTTTATTTGTAGCAGTGCCCAACTATACCAGCAAAGATGCGAAAGTATACGGAGCGTACTGGGCAGGATACGATGTGCCCAGGCA
>JBCNOR010000601.1:0-3098 GCA_039593785.1 Niabella sp.
GAAAGGGATACCTGGTAACCAACTACCATGTAATTAAAGATGCCCAAAATGTTGCTGTGCAAAACACAGCAGGTAAGGAATTCCTTGCAAAAGTAGTTTACACTAACCCTGCAACTGATATTGCTATTATAAAAATAAATGATCCCAATTTTAAAACATTGCCGGGCACTCCGTATAGTTTTACTAAAAAGGCAACCGACCTGGCAGAACCCATCTTTACCTTAGGTTATCCAAAAGATGAGGAGCTGGTTTACGGATCAGGTTATTTAAGCTCTAAAACAGGTTATAACGGAGATACGTTGAGCTGCCAGATTGATGTAAGAGCAGAAAGAGGGAATAGCGGGAGCCCTGTTCTTAACAGCAACGGGGAAATCATTGGTATTTTAAATGCCAAACAAAAAGATGCGGAAGGAGTTGCGTTTGCTATTCAAACACGCAATATCTTTAATGCGTTGAACGATGCCAGAAAAAAGGATAACATAGACTCTACCTTAAAAAGCATCAAACTCAGCACCAGGAGCTCATTAAGTGGCATGAAGAGCCCTCAACAGGTAAAGAAAATAGAAGAATACATATATATGGTGAAAGTGAATTGAGGCGATTAAGCAAAGCCAAAACCGGATAGGCGCTACCCACAGAGGTAGCGCTTTTTTTATACTACCCTGCTAATAATCTCCAAAGAAATAAGGCCGTAGTTGAAACCACGGCCTTATTTCTTTTATCTCATTTCTATTTTCTGCTAGGCACCCCAGAGATTAGTGCTATAAGCCCCCTGCTCAATCAGGTCATTCAACTGTTTTTGCACTGCAGGTGCATCTTCTTTATAAGTTACCCCAAACCATTGCGCTGATGTAGTCACCACTTTTACTTCTCCCCCTTCCTTAATAAAATTATCTACCACAGCAGGAATCAGGAACTCAGACTTTGGAACAGCAATGCTTTCTTTAATAAAAGCTTTAAAATCTTTCTCATACAAATCGTACACCGAAGGATGGAAGCACCAGAAATTCATAGACACCACCGTATCCTTTGGCAATTCATCAGGCTGTAAACCATCATCTACTTTTACTTTATCGCCCTGCAAACCGATTCCTATGCGCTCTACCACACTCGCCAGGTTTCCTTTTTCATCTAGCCCGCAAACACCACGATTTACCGTGCCGTGCTCAGACAGGGTATTCATTAAAGGGTAGCTGATTACAGCATATGTCTTTTCATTACAGTCGGTAGTTAAAAATTCTGCGGCTTTCTTAAATGCATCAAAGCCATAAAAATCATCTGCATTAATAACGGCAAATGGAGTGTCTACCACCTTCCTCGTACATAATACCGCATGCCCGGTACCCCATGGTTTGGTACGCTCTGCCGGAATTTCTGCCCCGTCCAGGTACATATCCAGCTCCTGGAAAGCAAATTCATAATCCACTTTTCCATCGAGCTTGGAGGCAAACAGTTTGCGGAAATTTTCTTCAAACTGCTCGCGGATCAGGAAAACGATCTTCCCGAATCCTGCTTTTACAGCATCAGCTATTGAATAGTCCATTATGGTTTCGCCACTCGGACCAAAAGCCTCCACCTGTTTCATACTTCCATAACGAGAGGCCATTCCTGCGGCCAAAATCACTAATGTCGGTTTCATTCGTAAATTTTTTATATTTTCTTTTATCGTTTAGTGGTAGCAGGCTATGCCTGCCGGTTTTTATTTTACAACCGAATTGGATCCGGCAATACTTTTGCTAAAATGAATGGTCTCAAAAATAAGGTAATTTAGCCAACAGGTATCATTGTAATGGATATTATTGACGAAGATTTAATCACAACGGAAGCTGTACCTTTTTTGTCGCAAAACGGGGTAAATGTGCATGCTTTAAGAATGGACAAAATACACCCGGTCATAAGCGGCAACAAATGGTTTAAGCTTAAATTTCACCTGCAAAAAGCCATTGGAGATGGCTATAAAGCTATTGTTACATTTGGAGGAGCCTTTTCCAATCACATCGTTGCAAGCGCTGCAGCCTGTTCTGTTTATAAAATCCCTTGTATTGGCATCATTCGGGGAGAAGAGCCTTCATCTTACTCTCACACACTTTTGAAAGCGCAGCAATATGGCATGCAGCTTCATTTTCTGTCAAGAGCAGACTATCAGCTTAAAACAGTTCCTTCCATTTTTGCAACGGATGATTACTATATAGTTCCCGAAGGTGGGTATAGCAGGGAAGGCACGCGCGGCGCAGCTACCATCCCTTATGATAAAACTGCATTTGATTATATTTTATGTGCCGTGGGGACCGGTACTATGATGGCAGGGCTGATGAACGGCAAAGCAGACCTGGCCACTGTATTGGGCTTCAGTGCCCTGAAAAATCATTTACTTCTTGAGAAAGAAGTTCAAAGTCTTCTTATTAATAAAGACCAGCCTGTCGCCATCAACCATGACTATCATTTTGGTGGCTATGCCAAACAAAAACCCTCGTTACTTCAATTTATGAACGGGTTATTTGCAGCAACCGGCATTCCCACCGACTTTGTATATACAGGTAAATTATTTTATGCGGTGCACGACCTGATACATCAAAATTATTTCCCCACAGGATCGAGACTGCTCCTGGTGCATTCCGGCGGACTTCAGGGCAATCTTTCTTTACGAAAAGGAACGTTAATTTTCTGATCTGTTATTCGCACTCGCTTATCTTTGTTGGTTAAGTAGTTAATGGCTCTATCATGAAGAAGATTTTATTGTTTTTACTATCAGGCTTTATTATTACAGGTATCACCGCCCAGGAACAGTTGCCCGACTTCTCTGTTTATAAAGTGGGAAGTAACAGAGTGGTTGTAGCCTGGACCCATAATTACCAGGGAGTAAAACAAATAAGCATCCAGCGGTCGACCGACACCCTTAATTATTTCAAAACAATAGGTACCCTCCCCGATCCCGGCCTGCAGCAAAACGGGTTTGCTGATGCCACTGCGCCAAATGACAACATGTTTTACCGCATTTTTGTGATGTTTGAAGGCGGAAAATATATTTCAACCAAGTCTAAACGCCCCACTGTAGACTCGTCCGGCCTGGCCGATGCTTATAATAGCGGCAATAAATA
>JBCNOR010000602.1:0-3208 GCA_039593785.1 Niabella sp.
CAATAATATCAATCCCAATGATGTGCAATCGATAGAGATCTTAAAAGATGCCGCATCTGCTGCCATTTACGGGTCAAGGTCGGCGAATGGGGTAATTATTATTACGACCAAAAAAGGTACTTCAGAAAAACCAAGAATAACGGTAGGATACCTGCGTAGCTACAATAAACTGTCCAACCGCATATCGCAGGCCAACAGGCTGCAACGCCAGATGTTTGACAGGAGGGGTAATCTTGGCCTTGACCCTAAACCGGATGACTCAACAGCTTTTTCAAAAAATTCTGACAATGACTACCAGGCTTTGATGACGCAAACCACCGTTCGCAACCAGTTCGACCTGGGTATAATGGGAGGAAATAAAACGCTTAGTTATTTCAGCAGTTTGCAGTATCTCGATGAAACAGGTATTATGATAACCAGCTATAATAAGCGCTTTTCATTCCGTACCAATATAGATTATAAGCCATCTAAGAATTTCTCAATGGCAACCAGGGTTAATTTTTCTTATCAGAATAAAAATGATATTAATGAAGGAAATATGCTCCAGCAGGCACTTCAGCGCCCGCCGGGTATGGCGCTATACCTTCCGGACGGGGAATATATTTATTTTAACGGCGGACGAAGAAACCCGCTGGCTGAGGCGTATCTGCGTAAAGATATAACACAGGTTTATAAGGGCGTTATTTACCAGACGTTTGACCTGACGGTTGCAAAGGGACTGACCTTGCACGCGGACGCGTCTGCTGATGTTCAGTTAGAGCGCTCTAACGAGTTTACCTCGAAGTTGCTGTCTAATAGCAATCCACCCATCAGCGTGGGCCGTGACAATGTAACGCTTCCGATCCGGATACAGGGGAATGCATTAGCTAATTATAAACATACTTTTGGAACGGCACACAACTTTAATGCAATGGTGGGCATGAATATAGAAAGGAGAAGGGAGGAAGAGGTGAATATCAGGGGCACCTTATTTGTGACCGAAGCGGTGGAAACACTAAATGCAGCTGGCTTATACGACCTCACCAATGTTTACTCTACTGCCATACAATCATCGCTGGCCGGCTTTGTAGGAAGACTGGGTTATGACTATAAGGGACGCTATTTATTGAACGTAAATTTTAGGAGAGATGGCTCTTCTGTTTTTGGTGCAGCGAATCGCTGGGGTAATTTCCCTTCAGTGTCAGTAGGTTGGCGACTAAGCGACGAACAGTTTATGTCTTCCCTGAAAGGAGTGGTTACAGATGCTAAATTACGTGCAAGCTATGGTGCTACAGGTAACTCGCGCATCGGGGAATATGATGCGGCCCAACAATATATATTCGGCGGATATTTTTATAATGGGGTAAGCGGCGTGCGTACCAATACAAGAATGGGTAATCCTTTTTTGAAATGGGAGTCTACCACGCAAAAAAATATTGGTCTGGATCTGACTTTGTGGGGCGGACGCCTGAGCTTTACGGGTGACTACTACATCAAAGAAACATCCGATCTTTTATATGACAGTCCGCTGCCATTTGAAATTGGGTTTCCTAACCGCGCGCGCGTAAATGCGGGTGCCATTGAGAACCGTGGATTGGAACTGATGATATCGGGTTTTCCCATCAGGCAGAAAAATTTCAGCTGGCAAACTACCGTAAACTGGTCAAATGTTCGCAATAAGATAACCGAGCTGCCGGTTGACTATATTGACGATATCTGGAGCGTACAGCAAGGCAAGGAAGCCGGTAATTTTTTCGGGTATAAATACCTGGGCATTTACCAATACGACCAGTCCAATGCTTATACGGAAGATTATAAGACAAGACTGATCCCGCAGTTCCAAAAGGATGGAAATGGTAATGTGATTATTCAAAAAAATAATCAACCGGTTTTTTTAGGCTATACGCTTCCTGATGGTACTCCCTATACGGGCGCTGTAAAACAGCTGACTGCAAACGGGGTAGTTTCTAAAGGAGGAGATGTGATATGGGAGAATCTGCCTGATGCTAACGGGGTTTATAATAACAATATAGGTAACGAAGACAGGCAATTTTTAGGTCACGGGCAGCCCAGGTGGAGTTTGGGTTGGTCCAATAGCATTAGCTACCATGAGTTTGCGCTTTCATTTAATTTGTATGGAAACTTTGGCAATAAAATTTACAACGAGAACCGTAGAAACCTGGCTTCTTTTTCCAATAACAATACTACGCCGGATGCTTATTTTATATTAAACATGTGGAAATACCCCGGGCAAATCACTGACGCTTATATCGGAGGAGATAAAGCCGCAGATAATATGCGCAGGGGCGGCAGCCAGTATCTTGAAAACGGTTCGTTTGTACGGCTGCAAAGCACCCGCCTGAGCTATTCCCTGCCTGCAAGGTTCAGAAAGAAAGTGGCTTCCCAAAACCTGGTGGTATATATATATGGAAATAACCTGCTTACCTGGACCGAATACAAAGGGTTTGATCCTGAAGTATCACAGGTTAGCGTTCTGAAGCCAGGGAATGATGCCGGAAGATACCCGCACAAGAGAGAATATGGTTTAGGATTAAATGTAACATTTTAATAAAGTCTGTCTTATGAAACAAATAAAAATAGTAACGTTTGCAGCTCTTCTGCTCAGCATAGGAATCGTACTTCCCGGTTGCAAAAAGTTTTTGACCCAGGATCCCATTTCAACCGTTTCTCCTAACAGGTTCTGGCAGGACCAGAATGATGCCAATACCTGGATGGCCGGTATTTACAACCAAATGCAATCGACACTGAGCAGCGCTTTTTTTGATTGGGGTGAAGTGCGGTCAGACAATGTTCGCGTTGGAGGAACAGGTAATGCGCAACAAACCATGATATCCAATACCCTCTCGGGTAATGATGCGGATATTAACGGAATTACGAACTGGACCAATTTGTATACCACCATTTCGTTATGCAATTATGGCATCAAATATTTTCCCCAGATGATCGAGTCGAATGCCGACGGAGGTGCTGCAAAGTACAGGGACTATCTGGGGCAATGTTATGGCCTGAGAGCGCTGATGTATTTTTACGGTCTCAGGGTTTGGGGCAAGCTGCCCTTGCTGACGTCGCCGATAGAAAGCCTGGAGCAGGAAACCCAGGTAGCCAGGTCGCCTGTTGACCAGGTTCGCAAAAGAATAGAAAGTGATATTGATTCATCGCTATTGCTGATCGGGAGCACTACTACGCAAAGATTTTACCTGCAGAAAGC
>JBCNOR010000603.1:0-3206 GCA_039593785.1 Niabella sp.
AATATATTTTGGCGCGAACTTCACATTATAAGCCGCAAAGAACTCTAACAGGTTACAACCGAAATTAGCCAGCCAGGACCGCTCTTCTCCCTTAAAGCCGCCACCGGTGGATATTTCATTCTGGTAAAATTTCCAGCTGATATCATTTTGGGAAAGTAATTCGGGAAAGCTATCCCAACGCATTTTAGCCGCTCCGTAATCGGTATTCCGGATATTAGCTTTTACAAGCCCGTTCTCCTCACTCATAATATTGGCCGTCCAGAAAAAAGAACGGTTGGGCGTGGTACTGGTCATTACTGAGCAGAAGTTTTGATCACAAATCGTAAACGCGTCTGCCAGCGCATAATAAAACGGAAGGTCCTCGCGCGTGTAATGCCCTAGGGTTAAGGGCATAGAAGCATACTTCTTATTACCCGATTTTTTGGCGAGCAGCCATTGATCATACTTTCCCGAATTGTAAGCGTCTACCTGGCTGGCACGCGAATGGGGCAGGTCTCCCATCCAGGTAATTTTAGATTTTTTTATATCCAGCCGAAAGGGTGCATAAGTATCACCTTTCTCATCGGTTTGCAGCCAAACCGGCTTGTTATTGGGAAGTGTAATAGCCCGGGGATCGTTAAAACCCCGCACGCCCTGCAGTGTTCCATAGCTATGATCAAAAGAGCGGTTTTCCTGCATCAGGATCACTATATGTTCCGCATCAAGATAAGTGCTTCCTTCTTTGGGATCGATTGCCATCGCGGCTTTTATCGAATCAGGCATAAAACCAGCCACACCGGCAGCCCCGGAAAGCAGCATTGCTTTTTTGAGAAAATCTCTTCTGTTGTTCATTACTTGGATTTTAGAGACGCTTACAGTAGTTAAATGTATGACTTTTTAGAGACCAGCAAAACAGCTATAGGTTTAAAGAGGGTAATTAATATCTCTATTAATTTAAAAAAATACAACAGCTTATGAAATCAAAGCATTTCAAAATTCATATTTTGTTAATACAGCTGCTCAGGGCTATCGTTCTGTATTAATACTGATCGTATGCCTGCCTGATCCGGTGTGCACAATAGCAAACCCTTGCTGCCTTGTATATTTTTGTTCTTTTCCATCCAGCAACAACCGGGCTTTCTTAAAGGTGCAGGGCAGCCATAGTTCGGCAGTTGTATTAGCAGGAATATCTACCTCCAGGGAAAAACTTTCACCAGGCTGATTCACAAATGATGCATTGATATCTCCGCGGATAGTGGGCACTTTAATGTTTGCTTCCCTGACACCCGCCGGCTGCGGTTTGATCCGTATTTTAGAAAAGCCGGGTTCCAAAGGTTCTATCCCGAAAAATTTACGTGGTATCAGATGCGCGGGCGCAGCACCCCAGGCATGATTCCAATCCTGGTTGGGCTTGTATTTATTATCCCATGCCTCCAGGGTAACGGTTGATCCTACCCTCAACATATTATACCAGCTCCTCTCTTTGGTGGAAGCCATTAGTTCCAGTCCATAAGCAGCATCATTGGCATTATAAACAGCCTCCAGCAGAAAATGAGACCCATAGACGCTACAGGCCATTTTTCTTGATTTTATAAAACCGGAAACCGCCTTCCGATTCTTTTCAGGCACCATTCCAAACGCCATTGGAAACATATTTGCGTGCAGTGAACTATGATCTGTATCAATACCATCTTTATAGATGCCGGTTTTAGTATCCAGCAAAAGCGTGTTAAATTGCTTCTTTACTTTTTCCGCCTCGGCTCCGTAAAACTGCTGATCGGCGGTATTTCCTAATACCCCGGCTATCCTACTCATCAACTGCAGCGCCTCGTAATGATAGGCATTTACCACTGTATTATAAGTAGTCATCACATACCCGTCAGCTTCGCCGGCTTCCTGCTTCTCGGCTCCTACCACACCCGTTTGCGGCCAATCCACAATATCCCGGAAATTCTTCCCCTTAAAGTGAATACTTTTATAAAAATCTGCGCTCAGCTTCCCCGTTCTCGATGATATCAGTCCATTGGCCTCTTTCAACGCCATTAGTGTTTTGGCCTTCAGATCATCATAATACGGAGCAATGGATTGGCGGTTGCCGGTATGCATATAATCTGCCCAGGCCATTATTAAGGTTTGCAGGTTCCATTCTGTTGGCCAGGTGGCATTATAAATCAGGTACTCGTTGGAGTGGCGTGCCATCGAAAACTCCCGGTCTGAATAATAGTGCCCTAATTGATTGATCAATGCATCTGCTTCATAAGGAATGCGCTCCCGGTCGCCGTCTATATAGGTTCCTAAAAAAGATGTTGCTTTAATAGAATATCTACACAGCTCCCATACCTTGTTTAAAACCGAATCAGAAGAATGAAATGCTGCAGCGTTATCGTTAAAGGGATAATGAACGCTTTGTCTCACTACATCCCTGTCATTGACTGGCCCGGAGTAGTTTTCCAGTTCGCAGTACCGGAAAGGATATACTTCCCCTATATAACCCGGCATCAATACCGGGTCCACACCGCTTTCATTACCCTTAGGTTTGGTATTTCTCTCATCAGGTTTAAACTTGATCGTATAGGTATGCCTGCCGGCCATCAACGGCAATTTATATACGGCATAACGGATAGAACCTCCTGGTTTACGATCAACTTTTGAGCCATCGCTATGTTCACCCAGATGAACCATTACCGTATCCTTTCCGGTTGAGGAGCTGAGCGTTAGCTTTAGCTTACCAAATGCCGCTTTACCAAAATCTACAAAAGCGGATGTCTTTGCATCCTGCAATAATTTTACCGGATATTCATCCGTTACCTGTAACGGATAAGTGGCGGTTTTACCGTCCAGCACAGGCGCTGTCATAAAGCTTTTTACCGGTGAAAAAGCACTCTCCTTTCCGTGGTTATCCCATACCTGCACTTTCCAGTAGTATACTTTTGAGGGTTGCAGTGCTGTACCTGTATAACGCACCGCAACGGAATTATTACTTTCCGTTTTCCGGCTGTCCCATACATCAGCTTCATTCTTCGCCAGTTGCTCTCTATTGGACGCCATTAATATGCGATAGGCCGTTTGTACCGTATTGGGCATTTCGCTATTCATGACCCAGCCCAGGTAAGGTTGCGCACTTTTTATAACCGGCACCTGGTAGCGCTCAATGGCCGTGCGGGTTTCAGGCAATGAGAGCGTAGTAAGATATCCATCTAAAAAAACTCTGTCTGTATGCTCCAGCA
>JBCNOR010000604.1:0-3197 GCA_039593785.1 Niabella sp.
GTCGGCGATTTCCGGCTGATGGACCGTCAGGTCGTCGACGCGCTGCGCGCGCTGCCCGAGCGCCGACGCTTCATGAAAGGCCTGTTCGCGTGGGTCGGCTACCGGACCGAGATGCCCAGGGCATCGGCTACCTCCCGGTAACTGAGTCCTAATTGCCGGCACATATAAAAAACGGTTGCACATTTTTCCGGCAGCTGGTTAACCAGGTCCTGTATCTTCTCATGTAATTCTTTTTGCTCTGTATGTATATTATTGTCTTTTCCCTCGTCTCCTGCCATTTGATGCTGCGCGTAACCGGCTTTCACCACCTTATGCTTTAAATGATTCAGGCATTCGTTACGGACTGATGTGTACAGGTAGGCCTTTACCGTTTCGGCGTTTACCGTTTCCCTGTGCTGCCAGAGTTTTATAAAAATATTTTGCAATATATCATCTGTATAGGTTTCCTCCTTTAAAATAGAGAAGGCATACCCATATAACGCTTCGTAATGAAGGTCAAATACATTTTTATATTGAACACTGTCCAAAGCCATCAGCGCTACAAAAATAGCATCCTATATATACTACAACCGAATAATCATTTCCCCCCACGGGAAAGTTAATTTTTTTTAGTTTTTTTTAACGAGCTGGCAATCATCAGGAAAGATAGCGTTAATAAGCCTGAAAGATTGTAAGGGAGGTTTATGTGAAGGCGTTCCCGTATTTGTCAGGTAAAGAGGGAAATTCCATTTGAAAATCCGGAGGGTAGCATTATTATGGAAAAATTTGAGCCGGGGGGATGGTAAACCCTGAAAGGGTGAAATTAAGATTGGGCATAGATATTATCGTTATTATATTTTAATACCGCTATAATTCTTTGTTAATAGGACCGAAGGAAAAATGCCCACAAACCCAAAGGGTTGCTATTATTATAGAAATGTGAACCGGGGAGACAGTAAACCCTGAAAGGGTGAAATTATATTTTGACACAGATATCGTCGCTATTATATTTTGAGACCTCTATAATTCTTTTATAAATAGGGCAAGCAGAAAACATCTTTCATAAACCCGAAGGGTTGCCATTATTTTAGAAAAATGGGACGAGCGAGCTGGTAAACCCTGAAAGGGTGAAATTAAAGATGGAACACAGATGCCATGACGATCATATTTAAACAGGATGGTATCATTCTTTACATCAAGGTTTTTTTGCAGGAAGAGCCTATTTTTACACTAAAGCTGTTATATGCCTATTGTGAGTGTACCCACAAGTTTTAATATCAGCCTGGAATTTGACGCGCCGGGCCTGGGTCGGCGTTGGGTGGCGCTGCTGATAGATATGATCGTACAGCTACTGTATATAATACTGGCCAGTTACCTGCTTAACAAAATCTCATTTGGTTTCGATTCTGACGCAGGCTTTAATCAATGGGCTATCGGGCTCCTGGTTATGTCTCCCGTTTTTTTATACCATATTCTTTTTGAATCGCTCACTAACGGGCAAAGCATCGGGAAAAAAATAATGAGCCTAAGGGTGGTAAGTATCAACGGCGGACGTCCTTCTATCAGCCAGCTATTGATACGGTGGTTATTGCGGGTTTCTGATTTGTGGATCGTTATTCTTTTGGTCATGCTGTTTTCCTTCCGGGCAGGAGGAGATACGGAAGGAATGATTGCGTTTACATTTGGAATGGCATTTTTATTGACTGATATTATACTGGTCGCCAACTCTAAAAAGGCCCAGCGCATAGGTGATATACTGGCGCAGACGATTGTTATTAAAACATCAGCGAAAGAAAGCCTGCATAATACCATTTTCAGGGAAGTAGAAGATGGTTATATACCGGCATTCCCCCAGGTAATGCGCATCAGCGATAAGGATCTGAACATCATTAAAAATCTCTTAAGCAACGCCAAAAACTCCCGGCACCATGAAGAGCTGGCGGTTGCCGCGGCCAAAGTGAAAAACTATCTGCAGATAGAAACCGATATGTATCCCTATGAGTTCCTGGAAAGATTACTTAAGGACTATAATTACCTTTCGGTAAAATAGGATTACTATCCGCCAAAAGCAGTGCCCAGCATGCCGCCAATTAATGATAATACGAACAGGGCAATGATCAGGAACATAATAATACCCCATATTTTAAAATAGCTTGCCAGGCTTTGCAATCCTGTCGTCAATTTTGCCGGGTTGTTGCCAGCAATTCCTGTTTTAGCCAGCGAAGAAAAGCGGAACAGGAAGTAGAATGCCAGCACGCTTATCACCAGGGAAATAAATGCTGATATATAAGTACTGCCCTGCATCAGTTGTTGCATGTCATCTTTGCTGAATCCTTCCTGGGCGGCAGGGGCTGCTGGCAAAGGACGGGTGAGTGTTGCTATAATTCCTGCCAGTGATCCTCCCAAAGAAACAATGGCTGCAATGCCGGCTATTTTAGCTGCAGACAGGATATTACGATGGAGTAAAGACTGTTCAGTTGGCAATTGTTGATCCGTCTGCATAAATTATAAAAAGTTTGAAATGTTTATGACGAGTTGTAAACCTGTGAAGGCAATAACGGCAATGAAGAAGTTCTTCAGGTAAAGAAATGCCTGGGATAGAAGGGCGTTGTTTTGCTGCTGAATACCCTGTAACAATAACTGAGATGCCTTATACAGGTAATAAAGAACCATGGCCGCGATAAAGAAAACTACAAAAAAGCCAGCTACCAGGGCCGGGTACATTCCCTTCATGGAGGGTATTGATGTGGCCATGGTTTGCAAGATCTGGGCTCCGCTAAAGAGCATAATGATGACGATAAATGACCCGATAGCAAAGCCTATAACGGAAATAAGCCTGGTCCATTTACTGATCTCCAGCAGGGCTGTTTTATCTGTATCCGGGATTTCGTCGCTAAGAATATCATCCTGTTGTTCTTCGTCCTGTATCATCCGGCAAAGATACTGGGTTTATACCTGTTTGTTTCACGCAGAGATCACAGAGAAACGGAGGCGCAGAGACGGATATAGTGATTGTTGGAAATTGAGAATTGCTTATTGAGTATTTTCTCTCACCTGCTCATTACTAGCTAACCCCCTGGCTCTCTTTCACGCAGAGCGCGCAAAGAAACGGAGGCGCAGAGACGGATATAGTGATTGTTGAAAATTGAGTGTTGAGAATTATTTATTGAATATTTCTGTTACCTATTCACTACTGGCCATATCCCACTAGCTTTTTC
>JBCNOR010000605.1:0-3190 GCA_039593785.1 Niabella sp.
TGTTAGATAAAACCCTGAGCTATGTGTTGGTTTCTCCCAATATGCATAAAGTACATCACCACTGGATGCAGCCTTATACCGATAGTAATTACGGAGCCGTTTTTTCCATCTGGGACCGGCTGTTCCGCACATTTTCCACCCTACACCCTTCTAAAATAAAGTATGGACTGGATAGATATTATCCCAACGAAAAAGACGAAGACTTCCTGGATCTTTTGAAGGATCCGTTTGTAAAAAAACGTCCATAGTCTATAGACCATTGACTATGGACAATATTGTCCTACTTTTGGCACATGAGTAAAGTAATTGCCATGATACCGGCGCGCTATGCGGCTACACGCTTCCCTGCAAAATTGATGAAAATGCTAGGCGATAAACCGGTTATTGCGCATACTTACGAAGCAGCCATGCAAAGTGGATTATTTGCTGATGTATATGTAATTACGGATAGCGATGTGATCTATGAAGAGATTGCCAGTCGTGGTGGCAAATGCATTATGAGCCTTACTGAACATGAAAGTGGTACCGATCGCATTGCAGAAGCTGCGCGCAACCTGGATGCAGATGTGATTGTGAACGTACAGGGCGATGAACCTTTTATCCAGAAAGAGCCTCTTGAAAAACTAGTCCGCTTATTTGATAATGAACAGGTACAGGTAGCCTCTTTAATGCGAAAGATGGAAAATGCTGCTGAGGCAACTAACCCCAACATGGTTAAAGTGGTAACTAATAAAAATAATAAAGCGCTTTATTTCAGCCGCAGCATTATTCCCTTTCAGCGTGATGCAGATATAGCAGTGGAGTACTTCCTGCACATAGGCGTTTATGCCTTTCGTAAAAATGCTTTATTACATTTCACCCGCTTACCACAGGCTCCGCTGGAGCAGATTGAAAAGTTGGAACAGTTACGCTTCCTGTATAATGATATTGATATTTATATGGCGGAAACCAGCTATAAAAATATTGCTATTGATACTCCCGAAGACCTCGAAAAAGCAAAAGAGCAAATTAACAATACCCCTTAGGTTGTTCAATAATCGCCACAGAACATACAAGCATTCAGGCAGCGTTGCCCTAAGCAAAGAATCATTTATACCCCGGCTGAGCTATCATCACTCATATCAAAGTCAGCTATTTGCTGATTCAGCTTTTTGATCCACCGCACCCAGAGTTTAGAAGAAAGGACGATCAGCTGAACAATGATAACGATACTAAAGAGAAACACCAGCCCCTTTTCTTTCGTATAAACTATGGTTGATGTAAAGTATATCACTATTGCACTGCTGTATAATAAGGTAACCAATAAAGATAAAATGGAAAGTCTTTTTACCTTTTTTAAATAATCCGCAACAGACTGTTTAAGTTTTCCGTCTCCCACAGGTCTCGTTAGCGAGATATATCCAACAATATCATTGAGCATATATAAAACCAACCCGGCAATCAGCGCCCCGTTAGCATAAAGTGGTTTCCTGTCGCCATCGAACCAATCGTAATAAACCAATAAAAATAAAAGCAATGCCACTATTTGGATGGCCAGCCTGGTTTTTATACGTTTTACTACCGGGTGGTTGACCATTCTTGTCATTTTTTCCAGGTCTTTCTCATTTTTTAAGTGGTTACCTGTATTTTTCCAGCCCGATCTTAACTCATTTAGTTCCATAACTTCTATTTTAATATTTCTCTCAGCTTATTTTTAATTCGGTTGAGCCTTACGCCGATATTTGTTTCGCTAAGGCCTGTTATTGCTGCCATTTCCCTGTAACTAAATTCTTCCAAGTAAAGAGCCACAATAGCCTTCTCTGCGTCATTTAATATCCGGAGCGCTTCAAACAGCCGGTCTTCATTTTCAGAAATGTGGTCTTCTCTCAAAGGATGAAGATTTGGTGGCAACCGGGGGTAATGATCAATTTTTAACTGAGGTTTACGATAAATAGCAATGGCAGTGTTTAAAGCAATACGGTACATCCAGGTGCTTGGTTTTGACTCACCCCTGAAACCTGGATATGATTTCCACAACTGGTATACAATCTCCTGGAACAGGTCTTCCCGGTCCTCCCTGCGATCACGATACAAAGCACTTACTTTATAAATGATCCCCTGGTGGTCGTGAATGAGTTGTAGAAATTGTTTTTCCATACTCCTTCAGTTTTTATATCTGCCTGGTTCCTTTTGCATAATACATAAGTAGCACAATTAGTATAAAATCTTACAACATCTAAAAAATAATTATCTTTCTTGCATGAAGATGCGTCCTGAAAAATATTTACGCTACCTGTTTTTGCCTAACCTGTTGGAACTCTTCGGTACAGAGCGTACTAAAGAGATTCTTACAGTAAACCCTACCATTATCCCTATAAGGGAGGAGGCTGCTACAGTGATCATTAATGCCTATGTGTATAATAAAGCTGAGGTAAAAGAGTACAAAAATATTTCGATAGAAGAGGCGTTATCGCTGAAATGCAACGACCATATCATTTGGATCAATATTGATGGGCTGCGAAAAGACGATGTAGATCAACTGGGTGATCAGTATGGTATTCATCCTTTATTGAGGGAAGATATTCTCAGCATCAATCAGCGACCTAAGGTAGATGAGATTGATGAGATTCTTTTCTCCCTGATGAATATACTTTACTACAATGAAGAAAAAAACTCCATCGGGCAGGAGCAGATCAGCCTTGTATTGGGTAAAAACTTTGTGATCACTTTCCAGGATGATCCATCAAGGGATTTGTTTAACGCACTGAGAGAACGGTTAAAGCTTACTACCAGTAAAACAAGAGGTAAAGAAGCCGACTATCTTTATTATACACTGATAGACACCATTGTGGACCATTATTTTATTGTAATGGATAAACTGCGCGACCGTATTGAAGATGTAGAAGAGGAGATTGTTCGGGGCACCAATAAAAGATCACTGGCATTGATCAACGTATTGCGCAAAGAGCTGATCGTTTTAAAGCGAAGTATTTACCCGGTACGCGATGTGATCAGTGGTCTTATAAAAAGTGATAGCGAGCTGCTTACGGAGTTTAATGAACGTTTTTACAAAGATGTGTATGACCACGTGGTACAGGCTATTGATCTTGTAGAAAACTATCGCGACATGATCATGGGTATGCAGGATCTTTATATCAGCAATGTCAACCTCAAAATGAATGAGGTGATGAAAGTGATGGCGATTGTAACC
>JBCNOR010000606.1:0-3190 GCA_039593785.1 Niabella sp.
ATACAAAAGTGGGGTGCCAGGTTTCTTCGCTTTCACCCTTTAATGTATATACATCTGTAACACGCGCATCGCGAAGGTTAGCAATATATAACTGTCCGTCCGGCTGCAAACTTTCAGCAAATTTCATTTGTACCCGTTCACCTCTCTTTCCTTTCACTTTTATTTGCAGCCATCCCGATAAATTCTGACCCATGTCCAGGATATATACATCATCTTTCAATTTCTTGATTGAAACGGGAGCCAACTTTTGCATCACTTTCATAGGGTGGTTTGGCTGGGGCGTTACTTTACCAGAGGGAGCCGTAACCTGCAGCGCTTTCAGCCATTTGCCATCATTATAACCCACATCTGCCCAGCCACTCAATTCCTTAGTAGCATCATATTCCTCTCCATCATATTCATTATTGGTACGTATGGGGCCATCAGCTGTAAACTTCCAGCTTTCGTCAGAAATAATCGTTTGCATAGATCCATCGTCATAAATAAGATCCATTTGGAACAATAATTTGGGAAAACCAAAATTGTTGATCTTTTGGGGCTTATAGTTCTGTCTCATGGTGAAGAAACGGCCATTACCCAGCACAACACCAATGGCATTCCTACCCGATTGAATATGCTCAGTTACATCGAATGTATTGCTCAACACCGACTTCCTGTAATCTGTTGGCGCCGGGGTCAATACCTGGTCTCCCATTTTTTTGCCGTTGATATGTAGTTCATACATACCCAAACCCACCAGATTAACAAAAGCCTTTTTAAGTTTCTTTGCCGATGTAAATTCTTTACGGTAATAGCGGGCAGATAAACGGGACCATTGAGTAACGCTGTCCCATGGAAAAGCCTTATCATAACCGATCCATTTCGCTTTCCAATCAGCCTTATTTACAAAACCCAGAGTAAAAAACATGGGCTTGCTCCAGGCTGCTTCTCCCTTATTGGTAATAACTTTTATTTTGGTATAATAATATCGATTAGGCTGTAGTGCGCTTCCTTTGTAAGGTATTAAAAGTGTATTATCACTATTAATCTTTCCCGAAGACCAGACATCCCCTATATTTTTTTCCAGGTTTGCTTTAGAAGTTGCCACTAATATTTCGCAGGCTACTTGCTTTACCGCTCTTTTACCGGAGCTGATCTGCCAGCTAAAGCGCGGTGTTGCTGTCGCAATACCAATAGGATGCGATTGCTGTTCCACCAAAACATTCTTTACTTCCAAATCCTGCGCACCAACCTTATTCTGCAGCACAAAAATGGATGCAACAAAAAATAAAAAAACGTATTTAAAACTAAACTTCATTTATAATAATTCTTTTAATGCTTTGGGATCAGGTAAAATACCTTTATACTTCGCAGGAAGTTCTTTACTGGTTTTATAAGTGGCAACACCCATAGATTTATTAAAGTCACGAAAAGAAAACTCCACCACTTTATCTGTTTTACTTTTACATAGAACAATTCCTATCGAAGGGTTTTCGTGTGGTTGCTTCACCAGTTCATCTAAGGCAGATAAATAAAAGTTCATTTTACCGAGATACTCAGGCTTGAACTTCCCTTTTTTCAATTCGAAAGCAACCAGACATTGCAATTTTCTATTAAAGAATAGCAGGTCTATAAAAAACTCCTCGTCATCAATTATAAGCCTATTTTGATTACCAATAAATGCAAAATCGCTCCCTATTGATAATATAAACTTTCTAATGTTACGAACAATAGCATCTTCCAGTTCTCGTTCATCAACGAGGTCGGGATCCTCTATATTTATAAAATCCAACAAATATTCATCCTTAAAAATCTGGAGCGCTTGTTCTCTCTGTACTTCGTTATTAATAGTAGTAGCAAAGTTATTTTTCAGCTTACCTTGCTTTTTATGTGCCTGGCTTTTTATGGCATGAATTAATGCATCTACGGATAAGAATTCTTTGGCTGTCTTTGTAATATAAAAGACACGCTCACCGACTGTTTGGGTCTTTATTAGTATCTCATAATGATGGGTAAAGCCGATAGACAGAAAGTCCTTCCTGAATTCGTCCGTTGACAACGGACCAAATTCATCGGCTTTAGCGGTTTTCCTTTTTGTTGCAGTTCTTACTGATTTTTTCAATTGGTCCGTTGGTAACGGACCAATTGAAAAAAAGAATTCCCATTCGGTATAGAATACACGCATCTTCTTCAAACTGGTAATTGAAAAACCTCTTAACCCAGGAAGCTCTTTTTGCAGATCGGTAGCAATTTTATCAAGGGTGCCCGATCCCCATTTTTCACTTTTAGATTTTTCGACAATCAGCTTGCCAACAGAAAAATACAATAGCAATAACTCTTTATTGGCCAAAGCCGCAGCCCGATACCTACTGGTCAGTATCATGGACTTTAATTCCTTAATGGTTTGTTTGTAGTGGGATAACATAGGTTTTTATTTATCTCCAAATTTAAACCATAAAACAATTCTTAATGCCCGTGTCGGATCTTTTTCGTAGTCATAATAAATATTATCCAGGCCCGCCGGACCCGTAGTTTCGCGGGTCTGCGTTCTCGATCCAATCGAAGGAATTGCATTCATAAAAGAGATATCACCTTTGGGAAACCAGGGCTCATAGTTATGCCACTGATCGGTTTTCCATTTGGCGCCATACAAACGTAGGAACAGGTCCTCCGTCTCTGTAGCTACTGTAAAACTTTGCCCTTCGGTGTTAATGATTCCACCATAAAAGTTGGCATGATAACCCTTAAACTCGGGATAATCCCATTGCTCACCTGTTTCCGTATTGTTATACTTTTTATTCCAAACACCAAATGCACCTCCTTTTAATCGGTTCTTCCAAACCCGATAAGGACCTTTGCCCATATACGTTACAGACCGCATTTGACGCTCGGGCAGATCGAAATTAATACCCAGCATTTTGGTATGTAGTGAATCCGGGAAGTAATTGACTTTTAATTGCACCCAGCCATTGCGATGGATGATCCACTGCAGGGTATTAAAACTTTTCTTTTTGTCAAAAGCAGAACTAATCACTAAATTTTTATCCTTGTCATACTGGTAAGAAATACCCCCAAAATTATTCGCGCCTTCCTGCACCACGGGACCATTGGACAAAGGCACTATGCCCCTGGCGTTCCGCACCTGTTTTAACAAGCCATTGGTTTTATCGAACAACAATTCAATATCCTTTACCTTCACCTCATAGTTGCC
>JBCNOR010000607.1:0-3181 GCA_039593785.1 Niabella sp.
AGCAGGTAGTACAGCTACAGTAACTTTTACTAATAACCTAAGTGTATTAGACCAGTTAATAGTAGGCGATATAGGTGACGGCGGAGGCGAAACGGTAACTTTTGAGTTTTTGGATGCCGCTGGCAATCCTGTAAACATAAGCAGCAATATTCGTGTAATACATTTGACCAATGATGCTGCAGGTGCAAGTGCACCGCTTGCCTACCCTTCCGCTACTTCTATATCCCTTAACGCAACTACACCAGTTACAGGAGTAACTAATGAGGGTTGGGCTTTTACCATGCTCACTAATAGCGTTAAGAGCATAAAACTTACACAAACCGGGTCTATATCCTCAACTGCCCGCAATTCCTGGTCGTTTACATTTGCCAAAAGTGCTCCTGATCGTGGCGATGCTCCCGCAAGCTATGGTAATCCATCTGTGTATTCTTTAGGTGGTCTTCTGCGGCTTGGCGCTTATGGAGGCGATACAGAATACAATGCTATTTATAGCGCCAATGCTGATGGGGATAATACCAATAATATTAATAATGATGAAGATGGAGTTAGTTCTATTACCCCCATACCCAACAGCGGTGCCAGGGGGCAGGTAATATCTACTTACACAATTGCTACAACAGCATCTAACCGAAGTGGCGCAAATGCAACTGCTATTGCATGGATGGATTGGAATGGAAATGGAATGTTTGATGCCGATGAGGCTGCTACGTCAGTCAATGTCCCTACAGGAAGTAACAATATACCTGTTACATTTACATGGAACAATGTTATACTCAACGGCCCTGTAAGTGCCTCCGGAACTTTTGCACGTATTATCATAGCTACAAGTACTTTAAGCACTTCCGATGCGGCAACTTCTATTTCGCCCGGGGCAGGCATAGGTGAAATAGAAGATAACTTTATACCATTTGCAGCAGCGCTTCCCGTAACCTTTGGCAATATACAGGCAAAAATGAAAGGCAATAAGCTTTTTGTAAACTGGCAGTCTTTGACAGAAACAAACAATGATCACTTCGAGATTGAGGCATCTGCCGATGGTAACAGGTTTACTAAAATAGGAGAGATTAAAAGCAAGGCTGATGGAGGTAATTCCTCCGTATCATTAGACTATAATTTCAATACAGATGCATGGGGTGGAGCGTTGTCTTTAAGCGGTGGCATACTGGCGTTGTTAGGATTAGGCCTGGGATTGAAAAGAAGGAATCTGGCAGGTGCAGTTGCTATAGTGGTGCTTAGCATAGCTGTATTGGTTGCTGGCTGCAATAAAAACGACGGAAGCTTGCAGGAAAATACAGGTAAGATCTATATCAGGGTTGCCCAGGTAGATATTGACGGTACAAAGTCCTACTCAAGAGTAATAACTGTAGTAAAAGAATAAGATTATTAAATTTTAGTTTGGAATATAGAAAATGGATTCGAGGTTTGTCTAAATCTGGGATCCATTTTTTTTTTAAAGGTAATTGTGATTTCAAGACATATGAGACAAAATATTAGAGTATTTCCCCACTAACTTAAAAAATAGAAATACTGACAGATTTTAAGATAGATGGTCTAGAGATCCGTAACTTACTCGGTGCATCCGAACAACCGCCTTTCCATCAGGACCTATAAAATCTGCTTCCATAATATCCTTCACCACATTTAAGAGTTAAACTTTTTTAAAAAACCGTCTTTCATTGTACAATGCCAATAATTGAGATTATACAACAACTCCTTCGTTCTAAAAATTAGGGGGTCATCGTTTCTCCATTCATTCAAATTTTTTAAGCAATCTTCTTTGCTAGATTCTAGTATAATTGGCATAAAAATGATCAAGCGCATCACTTCCCGGTGATATTCCAACTCTTCTTTCGATGGAGGAATAGAGGGATTAAAAGAAGGAGTTAGCAACTTGTTATAAGCATGCTGGAAACTTGCTTTTGCCTTTTCAAAAGTTTCAAAGCTTAACAAAGCCTGAGCCCGCTGATCTAGGACTAAAACGGACTCTATTTGATTAAATCTGGAACCAACAAGGTTATATCTTATGACCGATCTCATTTTCCATAACTACTCGAAAAGCAAATATTAAAATGTGATGGCTAACAACACCATTTAATGAATCTCTTTCAAAATCATTTCTACTAAGATGCGTAAATCCACGTTAATCAGGGAAGCAAGTTTTTTTAGTTCAATGAAACTAAATGATTCTGGTTTATGTAACATTGAAATATAACGTCCGTAGTTAAGCCCGATAGCCTTTGAAATATACGTTGGAGACAGCTCATCCAGTTGGCTCATTTTTTTAATTTTACCATTTTCTATCAGTGCTTTAATAGACGCTAACTGAATTGAGTAATCCTTCTTAGCCATTTACAGCAAAAATCAGGAGCAATTAATACATTCTAAATAAAAATTTACGAAATGGAAATTTTTATTTTGTTTTAGTAAATAATTGTTATACATTTGTATTGGCAACAAACAATTTAACCATGAAAAAAAATAGCCAATTGAAAAACGACATTTCTCCGAGATATTTAACTCTTTGTACGCAAGCACGTACCTGGATACAGGGACTGACCGCCCAATCATTACCGATAATTTACTTAAGCGGCGCTTGCATGAAGGATGCCGGGTTTAAAACGGGAGAAGTAATACAGATTGAATGCGAAAAAGGCAGGATCACGCTTACTCCGTGCATAGCGCAAAATTATAAAAGCGTGGGGAAGTTGCTGAAAAAGGGCAAAGTAAAACTGACTTAGAGAAATCATCAAGTTATACAAATACCAACATTAATAATGCTAGTTAATAAAGCCGTGTGCTAACCTATGTACAACACCAATAGCACATAGTTGATCATTTTTGTAACACCAAAATGAGGCCCCTCCGCTCCCGGTGGGGCTTACTTGCTTAACGAGGCCAAGGATAATATACTTCTTTTTTGTTTGAGTTAACGCCAAGGCTGCTATACTTTTTTGAGCCTCGGATCAGTTCTATGATTTAAGTACAATAAAGGCCCGCACTAAAAAGAACAGGCCTTTGCTAACCTATGAAAAACACCAACTTTCGTTTAGTGAACCTTTTGTTTATTGATGCTATCTATATTATGACTATTTAGCCATGTTCTGAAATCAGCTGCACAAAGGGGCTTATAATGGATAATTGCTCCACATTTAAGTAAAATGCTGAAAAGCCCTGAAGCTTC
>JBCNOR010000608.1:0-3179 GCA_039593785.1 Niabella sp.
ATCGAAAAGGTATTGGAGAGAGCAGCAACCGGTATCGACTCTAAAAAGATCATTCTTTGCGTGGCTGCTTATGGTTACGACGGGCCTGATGGTAATGATGCCGGTAACGTTACCTATGCCGAAGCCATTGCCCTGGCAAAAGATCATTACGCCCCTATTGATTTTGATAACGATAGCTACAATTGCTCTTTTAGTTATAAGGATGTAGACAGCGTTGTACACAAAGTATATTTTAACGACGCCGCCAGTAATTTCAACACTATACGTTTTGCAGATGACTACGGCGTGGGTGGCACGGCGCTATGGCGGTTGGGATCGGAAGATGAGCGTATATGGACCTTTTACAATAAAGATCTAAGAAGTGATTCGGTAGCCGCACATCCGGGTATCTTTACGAGGCTTCAACATGCACCCGTGGGTTATGAAAAGCCGGATTATATTGGCGACGGCGAAGTGTTGGATTTAATCACCGAACCGGGTGAAGGAAAGATGCGTATTACAAGGGACGCTACCGAAAACCTGATCGCTGAAGAAGAGTACTTACAATTGCCCACTAAGTATATTATTAAAAAATTCGGGCAGGTACAAAAACAAGTGCTCCTTACTTTTGATGATGGCCCTGATCCGGAATATACCCCACAAATACTCGACATCTTAAAAAAGGAAAAAGTACCCGCAGCCTTCTTTGTAGTGGGCATTAACGTAGAGGATAACCTTTCCCTGTTTCAAAAAATATATAAAGATGGATTCGAAATAGGCAATCATACCTTCACACACCCCAATATTGCTGAAGTAGGTAGAAACCGCGCCATTACTGAAATTGAAGCCACCCGCCTGTTGATCGAATCACAAACAGGGCATAGCACGGTACTGTTCAGGCCGCCTTTTAATGCTGATGCGGAGCCCAGCAGCTATACAGAGCTGGAGCCTATTGCCATTGGTAAAAATCACAGTTACTATGCAGTAGGAGAAAGTATCGACCCTGAAGATTGGGACACCAAAAATCCTGATTTCACCATGAATGCCGATACCATTTATAACCGCGTGATCAGGCAGTACGAAGCCAATCCTGAAAAAGGAATTATTCTTTTGCATGATGCGGGTGGTCCGCGGCAGGCAACAGTAGATGCACTGCCACGCATTATCAGCTATTTTAAGAAAAAAGGTATTCAGTTTATATCAGTAGCCCAGCTGCTTCATCTTACTAAAGATCAGGTAATGCCACCGGTTAAAGGCGGGTTACTGCAGGCAGATAGCTTTGCATCGAAGACCATTGCCTTTCTTTCCAAATTCCTTACCATTACTTTTTGGCTGGCCATAGTGCTGGGCATTATACGCATTCTTTTCCTGGGCTTATTGGCATTACTGGATCACAGGAAGGAACGTAAGCAACCGCCGCTTGTTACCGGTTCATTTACCCCGCAGCTAAGCATTATCGTTCCCGCTTATAATGAAGAGCTCAATTGCGTAGCCACTATTAAAAGCCTCTTGCAACAGGATTATCCCAACTTCGAGATCATTTTTATAGATGATGGCTCGAAGGATACAACCTTTGAAAGAATTAATGAAGCATTTAAAGACAATAGCCGGGTGCGTGCTTTTAAAAAAGAAAACGGGGGTAAAGCATCGGCATTGAATTATGGAATAGAAAGGGCTAACGGTGATTTCTTATTATGTATTGATGCCGATACCCAATTAAAAAAAGATGCCATCAGCCAGATGATGCCTTACTTTCAAAACGAAGCAGTGGGCGCCGTTGCAGGCAATGTAAAAGTGGGTAACACCCGGAATATGTTGACCCAATGGCAGTCTATAGAGTATATTACGGCGCAAAACTTTGACAGGCGTGCTTTTGATTATATTAATGGCATTACGGTGGTACCCGGCGCTATTGGCGCGTTCCGTAAAAAAGCCATGGAAGATGCCGGAGGATTTACGACCGACTCACTGGCTGAAGATTGCGATTTAACCATACGTATTTTAAGGCAGGGCTACATTATCCGCAACTGCACTAAAGCCATTGCAGTTACCGAGGCGCCGGAAACCATTCCCCAATTTTTAAAACAGCGCTTCCGCTGGAGCTATGGCATTATGCAAAGTTTCTGGAAAAACAGGGATGCTTGCTTCAATCCCAAATACAAAGGATTAGGTATGGTATCGCTCCCCAATATTTTATTATTCCAGATCATACTACCCCTGATTGCCCCGCTGGCAGATCTGTTGTTTTTTGTCGGGCTTATTTACAATCGCCATGATATGGATAGTATGCAGCATATCTTATTTTACTATTCGCTCTTTTTATTGATTGATGTATTTATATCTGTGGTGGCTTTCCGTTTCGAAAAGGAAAATTATTGGCGGCTGTTATGGCTACTGCCTCAGCGCTTTGTATATCGTCAGTTGATGTACGTTGTACTGTTTCGCAGCATACGAAAAGCCATTAAAGGCGAAGGCCAGGGCTGGGGCAATTTAAAGCGCACGGGTAATGTGGTGTTGAAGGAGTCATAAAAGCAGTTTATTGATATGGCCACAAATACACGAATGTTTTTAATTATCATTCGTGTATTCGTGGCTAATTTAATCAACAAAGCTCAACCGCATACACCAGCTTTTTAAGGTATGCATTAAAATACAATATTTCCGGCCCGGGTAATTCTTCCGCCACCGAGCCGCTACCCAATGCATTCTCTGTAAAGCACGCCAGCAGCTGCTTCCATTGGGGTAAGGATTGATATTTAAAAAAGGATGACAGGAACAATTGTGGCTCACCATATTCCGCAGCAGTTAAGGGCATGGGCAACAAGCCTGACGGCAACTTTAATTGATCAGGAAGTTTTTTATTGATTATAGTCTTGCTTTTTTGATGCTGCAGGTAAGCCAGTTCTATCAGCAGTTCTATATTTTTACCCAGGTGCAAAGCATTGGCCGGGCTGCCCTGCTGCCAGGCATAACCCTCGGTTAAAGCGGCAATGCAAAAATGGTCAACAGCGGTTGCTAACTCCTGCGGCGGGTTTTCCTTAAACAAATCTTTTACTACTCTATTAAGGTTGAGCTGAAGCGGGTTGCATTGATATGTTTGACTCAACTGACTTAACCAATGCTCCGGCAACAGTGGATGTTTTGTCTTTTTCATGGCTTGCATTTTACCACGGCAGGTTGCGCAGCAGTGCGTAACCGGG
>JBCNOR010000609.1:0-3170 GCA_039593785.1 Niabella sp.
AAAACAAGCTGCAAAGTTCCGTCCAAAACATGTAAAAGTCGCTATAGCCATTACTAAAAGTATTTCGAGTATTCTACTGTTTTTACAGATGCATCTGTAGCTTTTATGAGGTTTTTACTAACATAACTGATAGTTTCATCTTAAAATTCTACATATAATTTTAAGTTTATTTTAATATTTCAACAATTATCTTGCGGCCTAAAATGATTCAATTATTAATATTCGGTATAAAATATGATCGATATACTCATTGCCGCTGATCATCCTATCTTTCGGCTCGGATTGCGTGAATTCTTAAATAAAAAGCTGTGTTATAATATTGTAGGGGAGGCCGGCACCGGCGAAGAAGCTATAGAAATGGCCAGGGGCCTGAATCCTAAGGTCGTTATCATAGATACCGGTTTACCAGGAACCAATAGTATTGATGCCACCAACAGGATCACTAAAGAAAACAAAACGATAAAAGTAATAGCGTTGTCTTATTTTGATAAAGATGATGATGTTATGAATATGCTTAAAGCTGGCTCAAAAGCTTTAGTAGTGAAATCGGGCGATACAGAAGAAATAATAACAGCCATTGATAAGGTGGTCAATGACGAAGAATTTTATTCTGTTAAAGTAGCCGAAATCATTATCAAACACATAACCAAAGGCAATCCCGGCGTAAAGGCACTGCTGAAAACACCTGGTTTTTCTGATCGTGAATTAGATATCATTAAAAAAGTGTGTCAGCAGAAAACAGCTAAAGAAATAGGACAGCTATTATTTATCAGTGAAAAAACCGTTGACTTCCACCGGCAGAAAATAATTGAGAAAATGAATGTGAAAAATATTGTCGGGCTGGTGATATACGCTATAAAAAACGGAATAGTCAATGTGAATGAGGTAGGTCTTTCTCCAAATTAAATTCCCCTTTATCTGCTCAAACAGTGTGCTTTATCCTAATTGTAATATGGATAAAGTACTTTTTATTTTTATTTATTATCAATCACCAATATCAACATTATTGGGGCTTACAGCGAATTTTGCATCAAATCCTTTCTGAAGGACGTTTTGATGATTTAAATCCGGTGTGGCGTATGTATATTTTGCTTATTGATAGCCAGAAAATGTTTGCGGATGGGTTACGGAATATGCTGATCAATAATGAGGAAATAACCGAAGTTTTTATCAGTGATGAAGTGAACTTTAAAACACATCCTAATCTCCCATTAGTAGACCTTGTCATTTGCGACATGAGTGTTCCTAAAATGAACAGTCTTAGTGTGATTGATCATTTCAGGAATAAGTACAAAAAGAATGTGGGCATTATTGTATTGTCCAGCCTTTCCGATCTGCAAACGATTAAAGAAACGATAAGACTTGGAGCAAATGCTTTCATCTCGAAGAACTCAGATATATCCGAGCTTTTTGAAGGTATTCGTGAAGTAAATGCAGGCAAGAAGTTTATCGGCAGAAATTTGCGGGTGAACCTGGTGAACAGCCTTTTTGTTGAAGAACATATTGCTTATCATTTATCCAGGCGTGAAAGAGAAGTGCTGCAGGGCATTTGCAGTGGCCTGGTAGTAAAAGACATTGGCACACAATTGGGCCTGAGTCCGCATACGGTACAATATTATCAGAAAAATATCATGAAGAAACTGAAAATATCACGTACGGTAGATCTTATTGTATACGCAGTTCAGAACGGGCTTTACGCTTTCCCGTCCAAAAATTGATCCTCATTATTTATACCAAATAAATACCTAAAAGCAACTTCCGGAGATAAACTTCCGGAAGTTGCTTTTTTATTTATGGTCTGTCCCAGAAAAAAGGCGGCTCAATACCTAATGATCTTAAGTATACATAGCCTTGTCCGCGATGATGTATTTCGTTATCGATAAAATACAGGATGGAAGAATATACGGTGCCATCATATTGTCCGAAGGCTTTTTCCTGCTCATGAAATCTTTCTGGTTTTATTTTAGGCCAGTATTCATTGATCACTTCAGTAGCTTCATCCCAGCGTTCCAGTAATTCTTTCTTGGAAGAAAAAGAAGGCCGGTCGTGGTCAAGCTTTTCCCATGTGCCCTTAACTATTCCTATTACGCCCGGGGCCGCAATGCTGATCAGCTCTTGCGCCATTTCAGCAAAAGTACGCATGCCGCCAATGGAGTAATTAAAAAGCTGCTCTTCAGGAAAAGCTACTATAAGCCTGCGTGTAAGATCGCGGTGGCCTTGCCAGTGTTGTAATACTTCTTCCGGCGTAATAAAAGTTGCTGTTGCTGCGGTTGTGCTGATACTTTCCATGTTGTTGTATTTTTTGATTAAAGATCTGGTTGAAAGAATAACAACACAAAGAAAAGTACAGTGTGTGACAGCCCTATGGCAGTCTGATTTTTGAGATAGAAAATTTTTTTGGTAAAATTTGCGCCCGGGTTAAACGCGCTCTGATAGTTTGCGGCGAAGCCGCGAAATTTTTTTGTAAAACAGATAGTGTTACCAATTATAATCCCGGAACGGCTGCTAATAGCTTTTGTGTATAAGCTTGTTGAGGATGTTGCATAATTACTTCAGTAGGTCCTTGTTCTATTATCTGTCCTTTTTCCATAACCATAATACGGTTACTGATCCTCTTTACAACTGTTAAATCGTGAGTGATAAAAAGGTAAGTAAGCTGGCGCTGCTGCTGTAAATGTGCCAACAAGTTCAAAATTTGTTCCTGGATCTTCACATCAAGGGCCGAAACGCTTTCATCACATAATATTAGTTTTGGTTGCACCGCCAAAGCCCTTGCTATACATATACGTTGCCGTTGTCCGCCGGAAAATTCATGAGGATATTTATGATAAGAATTAACAGGTAACTCTACCATTTTCAACAGCTCTTCCACATGTTTATGCACATTTTTCCTGGTAGCTATACCATGTACTAACATAGGTTCAGCAATAGCATCTCCTATTTTTATTCTTTGATTCAAAGCTGCATACGGATCCTGGAAAATGATCTGAATATCTTTCCGGAGCTTTCGCCATTGATCATCAGTGAACTTCGTAATATTTTTCCCTTCAAAAGCAATAGTACCGCTGGTTACAGGTTGTAAACCTAATATGGTCCTGCTCAATGTACTTTTTCCACATCCCGACTCACCAACCAATCCCAAAGTTTCACCAGGATAAATATCAAAGCTT
>JBCNOR010000061.1:0-13287 GCA_039593785.1 Niabella sp.
AGTTATCCAATGCTAAGATCAGGCATATCACCTCCATTAAATGGGGTTCATCTTCAACGATCAAAACCACTTTAGACATACTGGCTTACTGATTAATGTTCGCACCGCTTTCGAAGAGCAGTGTCGGACACCTTGTTAGGAAAATTGTGAGGACGTTCTACAGACAAGAACATATGTATGTATCAACGATGGGTTTTTGCTGCTTTGATCCCGCTTAGAAAAATGCCATTTGCCGGGAAGGCCGCATGCGTTGGAACCTGTTTCCTTCAAAAATGTAAAGAAGCACCATGGATTTTCTTAAAAACTTGAACGGCCGATTGTATTTACGGGATATTGTTCAACAAAATAGCAGAACAGCATGAAGTAAATGAGAGAATTTTCAAATATACCCTTTAAAAAGAACATTTCAGATGATTATCTCCCGTTTGTAAATATTATTACTGCTGCGGCAATTATTATGCTTATCTTTGTTATATAACAGGCAACAGAAAAAGAAAATACACTTCCACACCATTCTATTAAGCTGCTGACATTTTGTGTTTTATTGTTACTGCCACTGATTATAATCTTTCATCAGTTCATACTATATATGAACAGTTAATAAATTCAAATGAATAAGAATCATTTACAGGAGTTATCGTTGTTGCGGGTTACGCTGGATGGGGAAGATCTTACGGTAAGTAATGTTTTCGTCACAGGCGATGCTATAGCACTTTGGCAAACAGGAACAGAAGCTGTGATCGATCTGGGGCGCTGGCATTGGCATAAGAACTTTGAGGGGAGTAGCACCGTTTATATAGTTACCGGTAGAAAAGCGGCAATTAAGTATAAATAAATTCTTATGATAACCAGCAAAGAAGTATTTGACTACATCAAATCATTGAGTGCGAAAACTGTAAATCCGCAGATCCGAATCCGGCTGTCAGATATATTATCCGGGTTTACGATTCCGGGAGAAAAAGTGCTTGTATTGTTAACAGAATTAGAGAACAGAAGATTGATAGATATCCATAGAGGAAGTATTCCTTCCATTAGTCTTACAAGATATGGATTTCAAAATGACTATCCCGATGGAGGCCTTGAAAGTTACGAGGGATAACTAAAAACGATTGGCTAAACACAAACAGCGGAACGAATACACTTGATATAAATGATAAGATTTTTATGCTCACCTTTACGAAATAACGTAAAGTAGGCACCATCAATTGCAAGTATAGTATAAGTATTTGTTGTGGTAAATGGCGGCAGCAGTGTTACTGTATCGCCGATATTAAAAGCGGGCATAGCGTGAAGATACGTTTTTTTAATGGCTTCTCGCGTTGGAATTGTTATTTTAACAGAGATTACTACCTGTACCGGCTGATAGCAATATTATCTGTAAACAGTAAGTATCATTTCTTTTGAAACGGCTATACGTATGAATATAATGAGCGTTTTAATGCATTTGTGTTGCTTCCCTTAGGATTTATCGTTGCTTTATAAAAATATGCCTGATATTGGGGAGGCCGGATTCACGTTCGTCAATCTCAAATTGTCCTATATCCCTGATGAGCGGGAGTAACTTGGAAAAGCCGAAAATTCTCGGATCGAAGTCAGGCTTTTTCTTAATGATAAAATTGCCGAGATCTCCCAGAAAAGCCCAACCTGCTTCATCTGCAAGATCTGCAACACTGTCTGATATCAGCTTGATCGTATCGGCATCCACATTGCTGCCCGATTGGAGTGTCTGTTTTTGTTTTTTATTTGACGAGGTGCGTTTTGGGGCAGTTTGGGGACTGTCGAGAATTTCCAGGTAGATGAACTTGTCGCAGGCTGATATGAAAGGCTGAGGTGTTTTTTTCTCCCCGAAACCAATAACGCGCATGCCTGCTTCACGCAAGCGGGTTGCCAGTCGTGTAAAGTCGCTGTCGCTGGAAACGATGCAGAACCCGTTCACTTTATTCGAGTAAAGAATATCCATAGCGTCTATTATCAGCGCGCTGTCGCTGGAGTTTTTTCCCTTTGTATAGCTATACTGTTGAATAGGGGTAATGGCATTTTCCAATAAAACGCTTTTCCATCCTGTTACAGTAGGCTTTGTCCAATCCGCATATATGCGTTTAATTGTAGGCGTTCCCATTCTGGAGATTTCTTCCATCATTGCTTTTACGTTGGCGTAGGGCACATTATCCGCGTCTATCAATACCGCAAGTTTGTCATCAGCCATTTGTTTAGTGGTTTTAAATGTTAAATGTATCGCGACTGGTGTTTTGTCCTGCGTTTAAAGATACTATATCTTTTGTGCATTTACCGCTGCGTACATCTAAGCTCTATAGCAAACTGCGTTAATGTTCATCAGTAGGTAATTGATAATTGTTTAAATATAAGTTTTTTTACCGGTAGTGGTAAATAAAGTGTCAGACAGTCCGCAAGCCATCGTGAAATAGGCACCCTGTAAAGGCGTTGCTGATAACTGGTTGAAATCGGCAGAAACATAAAATAAGAATTGTGTTTTTGTAAAGAATCTGGAAACTGCTGCTATCTTTATAACAGGCTCTATCTTTGTATATAGGTCTGAAAATATTAACCCCATTCAGCTTAAAATCCTGATGAAGAAAAGAACTCTAAACCAGCGTATTCTACTGGTAATGATCCTTGCAACCGGCTTTGTTTACAGGCTGGAAGCTCAAAATGTGGACAGTCTTTTTAAAGTAGCCCGGGACGCGGCTTTCGAAAGGAAAGATTATGCTACCGCAATCCGGCTATCAAAAGAAGTGCTGCGCGTAAGTCCTGGTTATACAGATGTTGTAACCTTTCTGGGACGGCTATATACATGGAATAAACAACCTGATAGCGCCCGCCTGTATTTCAACGAGGCTTTACGTCAGCAACCCGATTCGGAAAACGCTTTTACGGGCCTGGCCGATATGGAATACTGGACCGGAAATTACGCACCGGCATTGATTGCTGCCGACAACGGTTTAAAACAATCCCCCCGGTCGGAGGCCTTGCTACTTCGTAAGGCCCAGGTTCTTTACGCTCAAAAGGAATATGCTGCGGCTATACCGGTGTTGGATACGCTTCTTCAGGTTAATAAAAAAAATAGTGAGGCCCGCCGGCTGGCTGTTCAGATCCAGGATCATATCGCTAAAAATGCAATAGGCGTGAAGTATGATTATGTTCACTTCGATCAACAATTTCCTGATCCCTGGCACCTCGCTTCCATTGATTACACGCGGCACACAAAAGCCGGCGCTTTTACTGCAAGAGTGAATTATGCCAACAGGTTTGCCACCGAAGGACTGCAGTACGAGCTGGAGTCTTATCCCCGGTTCTCCAAAACATTTTATGGCTACCTGAATATGGGCTACTCAGATAATAATGTGGTATTTCCGAAGTGGAAAGCAGGCGCTTCGTTATTTGCCAACCTACCCAGGGCCTTCGAAGCAGAATTAGGTGTACGCTACCTGTATTTTAACAAGGACATTTTTATGTATACATTGTACGCCGGTAAATATTATAATAGTTTTTTATTTGGGGCGCGGACTTTTTTAACACCACAAACATCCTCCATTGCACAAACCTACAGCGTCATGGCCCGTTATTATTTTGGCGGACCTAACGACTATATCGGGGTGTTGTTGGGGTCAGGCCTTTCTCCGGATGATGTAAGGAGTAATGTGCAGCTAAACAGCGGCTACAAAATGCGCAATTACAATGGCGAGATCAATGCAAGGTTTTCCATACAACAGCTCAATATTATCACCGGCAGTTTTTCACTTCTTAACCAGGAGTATTTGCCAGGGCAAAAAGGAAACCAGTTACAGTTTGGACTGGGTTATATTCGCCGGTTTTAGTTTTTACCCGGTACGGTTGGTGTACCAAATCCTTGCCGGGTCATTTCGCCCCAGGCGTTCTTTTTACGCAGGTAATCGATATACCCTTTGATAGCCGCCCATACCACAAACGGGTGAAAAACAAAAGGCTCCGTAAGCGCTGTTAGCAGCAGCTTCATCATGTCCGTGCGGCGCCTGTACATATTGTAGGTAGTTACTTCCATAAAAGCTGCAAACGCAGAATATAAGTAGCCGAAGGACACGATGAATGCCAGCAGGGCGATAAAAACATGCCAGTTGATCAGCTGGAAAATCACCATCAGTAAAAAAACAATAATGCCAAAGGCTTCGATTAACGGCGCCAGCATTTCAAAGAAAAACCAATAGGGGTAACTGAGCATGCCCAGTAAATGATACCTGGGATTAAAGAACATGATTCGGTGAAACCAGAGCGTTTCTATAGTGCCCCGCGTCCAGCGGTTACGCTGCCTGCCCAGTATTTTTGTATTGGTGGGCGCTTCTGTCCAGCAAAGCGGATCGGGAATATAACTTACCAGGTAGGGCTGTTGGGTCTCTTCCATGTACCGGCGCATACGTACAACCAGTTCCATATCTTCGCCTACTGTTTTATGATTATACCCACCCGCCTTTACCGCTATCTCTTTATCAAAAGCGCCAAAAGCGCCCGAAATAAGCATTAAGCCATTCATGCGCGCCCATGCCATGCGTCCAAGGATAAAAGCTCTTATATATTCCAGCGATTGCATTCTTGCCCAATAATTGGCGGGCAGATTTACCTTTACCAACCTGCCGTCTTTGACAATACAGGAGTTCGCAATGCGCACTACGCCCCCTGTTGCGATTACCTTTTTATCCGTTTCTTCCAGGAAAGGCTTAATCATTTTGAGTACCGCATCCTGCTCCAATATGCAATCCACGTCTATACAAACAATATAGTTATTGGCAGACACGTTGATCCCCACATTTAATGCATCGGCTTTGCCGCCGTTTACCTTATCTACAACCACCAGTTTTTTATAAGCAGGATTTTTGCTCTTATAAATGCCTCTTATTTCTTTAGTGGCTATTTTATATTGTACGTGATGAGGCGTTTTTTCAAGATTATATGCTGCTATAAGTTTTTGAAGGCTGTCGTCTTTACTGCCATCATTAATAATGATCACTTCGAGGTTGCTGTAGTATAAAGAGAGCAGGGAGCGTACATTCTCTACTATATTCGCCCCTTCGTTATACGCGGGCGCCAATATGCTCACCGAAGGCGCGTGAGGAGACGATGCCAACAGGCGGTAATCGGTGATTGAATTTTTACGCATATACTTGCGGGTAGCTCCAATAGAATAGATACCAATCCATAAGTAAAACGAAATCAATACAACAGCATAAATAAATATACCGTAGGTAAGAAGCATGGTAAAGAAGTTCCAAAGACTCATGATGCTAGCTCGTACTTTATTTGATTAGCTATAGAATAAATAGTAGGATTGTGGGCAGCAATATTGTTCAGTATGAACATATTTTTCGGATTGATGGCAACTATGGCCCTGCCGGCTTCCAGCTTAACAGCGTCGTCAGCATCATCCAGCCTGCTTTTAAGAAATTCTAAATCAGCTTCCGTACCATTTATTCCTGTTTGTCTTAATATTTCCAGTTGGTTGGCCAAGGACTCGGTGGGATATTGCTGCCGCAGTATCGCGACCGTATCTTCATCGGCAATACTGCCCAATGTTTTGATCGCCTGGTTTCTTATTTTATGATTGTCGCTACTCAGGCATTGTACCACCTCTTTTTGCACCCTGAATTGCTGGTATACCTCTGTGAGTTTAAGCGCGAAGTGTACAACGTAGCTATTGAAGGATTGTAACCAGAAAGGCAGGTGGGGCATTTCTTCACTGTTAAAACTATCCAGCTGTTCCAGTAATTTGATCTGCTGCCATTCATGAAGCGGGTAGTTTAAGGCATTAAGAAAGATCAAACCTTTAAAACCGTCTAAACCAACGATGGCTGTTTGTGCTTCCATGCGTACAAACTCGTTGTCGCTGTTGGTATAATCCAGTATGTCCGACAACGATTCCCTTTGTTGCATCATGTATAGTTCGTAAATGCCTCTTGATCTTTGATGCCAACGGAAGCTTTTCATTTTGGCTTCCGAATCTTTTTTCAGCCCCGTATGTTCATATAAACGTATTACGCTGTCTGACAAATGACCGGCGACACTTTTTTTGAAGTTGATAAGATTGTCGGTGACGAACTGCCTGATATATTTTTTCTTAAAATGCGCAGAGAAATCAGGCAGGGTAGCAGATGAATGCTCTTCCTCCATTGCCATCTGTTCGCTTATCCAGTCATTAAGTTGATCGGTGATGATTTTTTTTACACGAAAACGTTTCTTTTTCGTATACAAAAACAGGTAGATCATACCCACTAAAACCAAAGTAAGTATACCAAAAATGGCTGCGCTAAAATAAAGATGCTCAGGTGAGAGAAGGCGAAAGAAGGCGCCGCTGTTCATGGGCAATGAATTAGCGAGTTAATTGCTTTTTAATACGAATGCTCAGTTCGTTCAGGCTAAAGGGTTTAGTGATATAGTCGTCGGCTCCCAGGTCAAAAGCTTCCTGTACGATCTTCTCCTGACCCATAGTGGAGAACACAATGACTTTAATTGGTTTTTCGGCGAGGGACTTGACAGCATTTACAATTTCAAGACCCGATACATAGGGTAACATCACATCCGTAAGTACCAGGTCTGGTAGTTCAGTGGCTAATTTTTCGAGGCCTTCCTTGCCATCATTACAGCAAATCATTTCAAAGCCCTCTTTTTTCAGTTTAGAAGCTACAGCTCTTTGTATTAATGTATCATCCTCTATAAGTAATACTTTTCCCATTCTAAATAGCGTTTTTAATCGGGTTGACTATCCTATAGTTTTATACATTTGTAAATGTACAACAGAATAGATGATTATGATGTCTAATAGCGTATAAATAAATGCACTCATAATATTATAATCGCCTGATCACTTAATTTTATGAATAACTAATAAGAAGCCCTCTTATGCCTGTAGATGTTGTTAAAAAAAATAATGTTACTGTAAGAAACGAAAATGGCAAGCAAACCATTGTATTTGCACATGGATTTGGTACAGATCAAACAGCGTGGGATACAGTAGCTGATGCCTTTTCGAATGATTATAGATTGGTATTATATGATAATGTAGGGGCGGGGCAGTCCGATCCAGCTGCATTCAGTCCGAACAAATATGATACGCTGCACTCTTATGCGGAAGATCTGCTTGGTGTTTGCAGGGGGCTTAACCTGGATGATGTGATAATGATTGGCCATTCAGTAAGTGGTATGATCAGCCTGCTGGCGTCTATTAAAGAACCCAACCGGTTTAAGAAATTGATATTAGTAGGCGCATCACCCCGGTATCTGAACAGTGAGGGGTACCTGGGTGGCTTTACCCAGGAGGCGCTTGATGGTTTGTATGCCGCCATGGCTAATAACTACTATGCCTGGGTAAGTGGTTTTGCACCTATGGTGATGGAGAACGCAGATAAGCCGGAACTTGCCCAAAGCTTTGCCAATTCTCTGGCATCTATCAGGCCGGATATTGCTCAGTCCGTTGCACGTGTTATCTTTCAATCGGATCATAGAGCAGATCTGCCGAAAGTAAATATTGAAACATTATTGCTGCAGACTCAACATGACAATGCTGTTCCAGGTGATGTGGCATTATACCTTAATCAGCATATAAGTGGCAGTCATTTGAAAATAGTAAATGCCGAAGGGCATTTTCCTCATATAAGTGCTCCGGAGGAAATTATCAGGGAGGTTAAAAATTTTATAGAATAATATTTTGGACAATACTGAAACAGTGGATTGGCAAAAGAGATCGCTTGATTTTTTATTAAGTTTATACCAGGTAAAGAACGAGAAAGATATCGCACTGATCCGGACAAAGATTACAGACAGCCTGCAAACGCATTCCGGAGCTACAGCGGCAGCCCTTGTGCGGCTGGAAGATGAAGTGACTGCCAGGATACTTTATGCAACGGTACCCACATCTTCCAGCTTTTTTGATGCGGAGTATGCGGCAGCTGTCATCCGGGCAAACGAAGTAAAGGTTATAGAAGATGTATCACTGAATTTATTCCCGGGTAAGAATATACTGTTCCCGGTTACCCAGGGAACTTTATCAGGGCTTTTTATTATTGCAACCGAATTGCCTGTTGATGAAGCCTATCACACTTTTCTGCTCCAGGCATGGGAAGGATTAAAAGGGATGACCATGCTGGTACAAACCTATTACTCCTTCGAGCACCTGTCTGCTCGTTACAATGCAATCCTCAGTGCTGTTGATGAGGCTATTTTGTTTTTAGACAATGGTGGCAGGGATGGATGGGTGAATACTGCGGCTTCGTTATTATTGAATATTGATGTAGGCCGGAACTCATCTTTAGTGATTTCACGCGCCATGCAAAAGTGGAGAACCACTGCTGTAAATGCGAAGGAAATTGAACAGGAAGCTGTAAAGCTGTTTTATAAACCGGATGGCATGGTGAAGGGGTGGAAATGGATATTCGGTGACCCGGTATCCAAAGTGCTGGATGTTTCCTGCGTACCCGTGGTTTCAGATAATATCAAGGGCCGGATGTGGGTGTTTGCAGATATTACGCCCATTTACAATGCCTCAGAACAACTCAAAGAGCTTAACGCCGAACTGGACAAAAAACGCCGGCTGGCAGACGATCAGAATAAGGCAAAGTCAGACTTCCTGGCTAATATGAGCCACGAGATCCGCACGCCTATGAATGGTGTGATTGGCATGACCAGCCTGCTGGCACTTACGCAGCTGGATGCCGAGCAGCGCGATTATGTAGATACGATACGGGTAAGTGGAGAATCGTTGCTGTCTATCATTAATGATATTCTTGATTTCTCCAAAATAGAGTCAGGTAAGATGGAGTTGGAAGCTGCTCCATTCCGGCTTAGCACAGCAATAGAAGAGGCTTACGATCTGATGAGCGTAAAAGCTAATGAAAAGGGACTCGACCTGCTTTATTATATTGAACCAGATGTGCCATCGGATATTATTGGTGATGCTACCCGGTTCAGGCAGATCCTGTTAAACCTCATTTCTAACGGTATTAAGTTTACCCAGCAGGGTGAGATCGAAATAACTGCAGAGAAAATTGGGCTTGAAGATAACAGGTATACTTTGCAGTTTACTGTAAAAGATACGGGGATCGGTATTGCCGCTGATAAGTTCTACAAGTTGTTTGATAGTTTTTCACAGGTGGACTCTTCTACTACCAGGAAGTATGGAGGCACTGGTTTGGGACTGGCCATATGTCAACGCCTGGTGACTTTAATGGGAGGTGAGATACGCGTGGAAAGTGAAGAGGGCAAAGGGTCTGCTTTTATATTTACCATTAAAGTTGCCGCCAATACAGCGGTTACACATTTTAAAGCAGAAGAACGGCCTTCAATAAGTGTGTTGTATGGCAAAAAGGTTTTGCTGCTCGATGACAACGAGACTAATCTTAAAATATTGGGCAAACAATGCAGCTTATGGGGTATGGAGCCGATAGTAGTGAATAGTTATACTGAAGCCATGGCTGCAGTTACGGGGCAGCATTTTGATGTCGCAATCATTGACCTGCTGATGCCGGATAAAAGTGGTGTTGAAGTAGCCCGTCTCATACGCAAGGACAATGCAGCACTTCCGTTGGTGCTTTTTAGCTCGGCCGGCCATTTACCGGGCGATGCTGATATCAAACAATTATTCAGTGCGGTAATTAATAAACCTGCTAAGCATAACCAGATAAAGGAAGTGCTGCTCCGGATACTAGGCGGGGTAAGCGTTGCGGTAGCCCCACCGGAAATAGTAGCAGCGCAGGAAACCGTTTTGCCGATCCGTATCCTGGTGGCTGAAGATGATTATATCAATCAAAAATTTATTATACGCGCCATGAAGAAGCTGGGTTACTCAATAGACCTGGCAGTGAATGGCAAGGAGGCTGTTAAAAAAGCGGCTGAAACAGCATACCAGTTGATTTTCATGGATGCAATGATGCCCGAAATGGATGGCTATGAGGCTACCCGGCTTATTCTGGAACAGCACGGATACGGTCCGCGTCCTGTTATAATAGGCCTTACGGCAAATGCGCTTGCAGGCGATCGCGAAAAGCTATTACAGGCAGGTATGGATGATTATCTGAGCAAGCCCTATAAAATACAGGATATCGAAAAACTGATTAACAAATGGGCCGCTCAGCTCGCGCCGTATAATGCAGTTCCTGCAGGTGACTATAAGCATATTAACCTGGAATATATTCTGGAGCTGGCAGGTGGCGAAAATGAATTTGTTGCAGAAATGATAGAGACCTATCTTGAAACAGTGGGGCCTAATATCCGTTTGCTGCGGGATGCTGTGGCAGCAAATGATGCGGAGTCCATAACCTTTTTGTCTCATAAATTAAAAGGTTCTTTCAGGTTTATTGGGTGCACAGAACCAGGGAATATGATGGAAGAAATTGAAAATAACCATGAGGAGGGAAATCTAACGCGGGTCCTTGAGTTATTAGGGGCGGTCGAGGAAGAATACGCTGCAACCGAAGAGGAATTAAAGCAGGTTTTATCAACACTCCATAAGCCGGGAGCTGAGTGAAATGTTTAGGGTTATTGGTCGATTCTTTTTATGTTCCGGGGGCAGCTACTCCGAGGGTATTCATCAGTTCTCTCGCGGCTGCTGCACCGGCCCGGTTGGCACCAATGGTGGATGCCGAAGGTCCATAGCCCACCAGGTGAATACGGGGATCTTTAACAACCATGGTAGCCAGTCTGCCCCCCATAAGGATGCCCCCAGCTTCTTCTCTTGGTAAAACAGGTTTTAAATGATCCAGGGCACTTTTAAAACCGGTGTTCCATAAAATAACATCTGCCTGTTGTTCTGTTCCATCTGCCCATTTTACACCGTTGCTGGTTATTTCACTAAACATAGGAAAACGTTGTAAAACGCCTCTTTCCCTCATGCTAATGACTTCGGCTGAAACAGGCAGGCCCGTTACAGAAACGACGGATAGGGGTAGCAATCCTTTTCTAACTCTCTCTTCAACCATTGCCACCGCATTATGACCTGCCATATCGTCGAAAGGTCCTTCCCTGAATTCGGGTGGACGTCGGGTAACCCAGGTGGTAGTCGTTACTTTAGAGATCTGGTTGAGCAATTGAATCGCAGAAATACCGGCACCTACTACAATTACATGTTTGCCTTTAAAGTCATCTGCTGTTTTAAAGTCTTTGGTATGTAGTTGTTCGCCTTTAAAAACTGCGGCTCCCGGGTATTCGGGTATATAAGGATTTTCCCAGGTACCTGTGGCATTAATAATACCTGATGCAGAAAATAATGTCCGGGCAGAATCAATATAAAATCTTTCTTCATGCAGGTAAACATTGTTCACCTTTACAGGTCGGTAAACCCTTATCCCCATTTGCTTTTCATACAGGTCATAATAACGGGGAACCGCTACACTGGCCTGTACTTCTTTTTCGTTGGTTTCAATGGTTTTTTCAAAGGACATGCCGGGTAAATCATGAATTCTGTTTACCGTACTTAATGTCAACGATGGCCAGCGGTATTGCCAGGCGCCACCGGCTTGCGGCGCTTCATCAAGAATAATAAAATCCGGACCCAGGTCCAGTCCAAGCTTTTTAAGATGATAAGCTGCGGACAGCCCTGCCTGCCCGGCGCCTATGATCACTATCTTTGTTTTGTAGCGGATTTTATTGCCCATCACCATTCTTTATTTATCTCCATCCCAGACCGGGTGCTACATGTTCCAATATCGAAGAAAGCACATGTACATTATAATCTACGCCTAAAGTATTGGGTATAGTTAATAAAACAGTATCTGCTTCCTGTATTGCTTCATCTTTAGCCAATTCCTTGATGAGCTGATCGGGCTCAGCTGCATAGCTTCTGCCGAAAATGGCGCGCTTGTCTGATTCTATAAAGCCGATCTTGTCAGTTCTGTCGGCTTCATGACCAAAATAGCGGCGGTCCAGGTCATTAACAATGGCGAAAACAGACCGGCTTACAGATACCCTGGGCTCCCGCTCGTGCCCTGCTTCTTTCCATGCCTGCCTGAATAAACGGATCTGTTCGGCCTGCTGTACATGAAAAGGCTTACCGCTTTCATCAAATTTAAGGGTAGAACTCTGCAGGTTCATACCCACTTTACCAGCCCAAACAGCAGTAGCATCCGAGGCGGAGCCCCACCAGATACGATCCTGCAGGCCCAATGAAAATGGCTCTAGCGGTAGTAGTCCCGGAGGATTCGGAAACATTGGGTTGGGATTGGGTTCGGCAAAGCCAATGCCTTTCAGCCTTTCAAAAAATTCCAATCCTTTGCGTCGGCCCATGTCCGCATCGGTTTCTCCTTCGGCCGGTTCGTAACCGAAATAGCGCCATCCATCAATCACCTGTTCGGGCGAACCTCTGCTGATACCCAGCTGCAGACGGCCTCCGGATATTAAATCGGCAGCACCGGCATCTTCCACCATATACAGCGGGTTCTCATAACGCATGTCAATAACACCGGTACCTATCTCAATTTTACTGGTCTTTGCGCCAATTGCGGCGAGTAAAGGAAAGGGAGATGCCAGCTGTTTGGCAAAATGATGCACCCTGAAATAAGCGCCATCCATGCCTAATTCTTCGGCTGCTACTGCTAAATCAATAGACTGCAATAAAGTGTCGCCAGCTGTTTTGGTGCTATAAGCCGGGTGATTAGCCCAGTGGCCAAAAGATAAGAATCCTATTTTTTTCATGCATTATTCCTTTGGGATGAAATGCAAATACGCATTCATCGCCTTTTATAAAGTTGTCAGATCAATACTTCCCAATTTACAAAATAACAACGAGGGCGCGCTAAAGTTTAAAGGCATATCCTGACGCGGCCGGATAAAAATTATTGACCGTTAGGCTTAAATGTGGATGTTATAGAAAAAGAAGCTTATTATGGTTAGCCGTTAGATTGCAGCGCAGCTTCATCCGGTGCATAAAATTTGCATTAACCTGTCCAATTAATTTCCTGAATACTATCCCGCATAGGTTTTGATAACTTCGCTCTAAATTTATAAGAGGAAATTGGGGTAATGAATCAATATACAAAGGCAACTGCTATCGGTTTTTGTGCTATTTTATTGTGGAGTTCAATCGTTGGACTTATTAAAGAAGTAAGCCATTTTTTCGGCGCAACCGGAGGAGCCGCACTGATTTATACTGTAGCGTCCCTGTTTTTGTTGTTTACAGTTAAATGGATACCGCTTAAGAAATTTCCTAAAAAATATTTGATATATGGGAGCTTGCTCATGGTGTCATACGAACTATGTTTGGCCTTGTCCATTGGCTATTCTCAAAGTAGTAAACAGGCCATCGAAGTAGGCATG
>JBCNOR010000610.1:0-3168 GCA_039593785.1 Niabella sp.
GTTATAGGCGGCGGTAATATTTATCGCGGAATGAATGAAGCTCAAACCGGTATTGAGCGGGCGCATGGCGACTATATGGGAATGCTGGCCACTGTAATTAACGGAATGGCATTACAGGCAGGGCTCGAGAAAGCGGGCATGTTTACCCGTTTGCAGAGTGCCATCAACATGGAGCAGATAGCCGAACCTTATATCCGTCGCAGGGCCATCAGGCACCTGGAAAAGGATCGGGTTGTGATCTTTGGTGCGGGGACAGGTAACCCTTATTTTACAACAGATACGGCAGGCTCTTTAAGGGCTATCGAAATAAAAGCAGATGTTATTTTGAAAGGTACGCGTGTAGACGGGGTATACACCGCTGATCCGGAGAAAGATCCCACTGCTACCCGCTATAAAACGGTTTCCTACCAGGAGTGTTTGACCAATAACCTGCGTATCATGGATATGACAGCGTTTACCCTTTGTATGGAAAATAACCTGCCGATCATTGTCTTTGATATGAACAGCCCGGGCAACCTTGCCAGAGTGGCCTTAGGGGAGGATGTAGGTACGCTGATCAGCTAATACCTGCTGTGATGATGGAGGATTGATTATAATCAGGCCTTTTCAGGAGGAAGATCATTTTTAATTGGTGAGGCTTGAGTGAATTTTAATCATTCCTTAGTATTCATGATTAAAATTTACTACTATGTCTATCGCAGATATCCGTACACAGTATTCGCTTAAGAGCTTGCTGGAAGCCGATGCGCTACCTGATGCCATTGACCAGTTTCAGCAATGGTGGAATGAAGCTACTCATGCCGAGTTGACGGAGGTAAATGCGATGACCCTGGCCACAGCATCGGCTGATGGTTTACCAGATGCCCGGATTGTATTGCTAAAGGATTTTTCTCCTAAAGGATTTACTTTCTTTACTAATTATGAAAGTAAGAAGGGACAGGAGCTGGCTCAAAATCCAAGAGCTTGCCTGGTGTTTTTCTGGAAAGAGCTTGAACGGCAGGTGCGAATCACGGGCTCTGTTGCAAAGATCTCTAAAGAAGAAAGCGAAACCTATTTCTTTTCAAGGCCTGTGGGCAGCCAGCTGGGCGCCTGGGCTTCACGGCAAAGCCAGGTTCTGCCAGATAGAAACTTTCTCGTTGAGAAGCTTAATAGCTTACAATCAGAGGTGGATAGGGGGAAACCTATTGAGAAACCGGATTACTGGGGTGGTTATATTGTTCAGCCTCATCATATTGAGTTTTGGCAGGGAAGACCTAACCGCCTTCACGACCGCTTGCTTTATACGCTGCAGGCGGATGGGAAGTGGAAGATAGAAAGACTTTCGCCCTGATGGTAGTAGTCAGGTTGAAGAGTTGATAAGTTTATAGGTTGATAAGGACTTACTTTCCAGGTAATGCAGTTGTGTAGGATCAAGTGCTATTTTCCTTTGTGGAAATGGTAGCTTCTGTTTATGATATATAACCCTACAATTTCATCATCAGTATATAATGCCTTTTAAAAGTGTCTATTCGCAGCGCAATGCTAAAGCCGGTAATAGGTTAAGTTGTAAGATCAAATATCATTTTTACAAATACCCCCCGTTAACTTGTAAACCAGTCAACCGTTCAACTAACAATAAATTCCCGATCTCGTAAAACAAAATTCCCGATACGGCATATAAGAGTAAGGAACAAATACAAATTTTGTGTCCTAAAAACTATTTATATGGCCTGTGATTTTCAGTCTCTCTATTATGGCGAAGAAGGTTACGTGGTGCGCTGCAAACAGTGTGGGCATTACCAGGTAGCTTTTATTTCAACGATGCTTACTTTAAATGAAGCCGATTTCTATATTTTCTGTAAACAAGTAAAATATAAAGCACTGCAATCCTATTCCAATGTTAACCAGGACTCAAAGATTATTATGATCGCGACTCCTGCGCAGGATGTGCAGCTGATATTAACTCCCGGCGAGTTAACCAGGCTCTACAAAACCCTGGAAGAGGCAGACAGTGAGATCAAAACCCAGGAATTGCTTTGTTTGTTTAAATAAAAAACAGGAACCATAAGATTCCTGTTGTATAATTTTTTCGTCCCTAAAGTATCAAATTAGTTAGCTGCAACTTCTTTCTTGGCCGCTAATTTCTTCTTTACCTCAGGAGAAATTGCAGGGCGGCTTTTGCCGTATGACCCTTTAAAACGTTTTCCCTTTGCGGTTTTTTTATCGCCTCTTCCCATAATTAAAAAATTTTTGCAAACGTACAAAAAAAAGCCTATATCGGCCATAAAAAATGCCCCCGTGTTGGCGGGAGCATTTATTAGCGTTTGATTTGCTTTTGTTAGATTTTAGAAGAAAGCTCTTTACCTGCTTTGAAGCGAGCCACTTTTTTAGCTTTAATTTTGATAACAGCGCCTGTTTGAGGGTTGCGTCCGTTACGGGCAGCCCTTTTTGTAACAGAAAAAGTACCAAAGCCAACCAAAGTTACTTTGTCGCCTTTTTTCAGGGTTTTTGTTACCGCCTCTGTGAAAGAGTCTAAAGCGGCATTAGCCTGAGTTTTAGTGATACCAGCATCTTTTGCAAGCTTTTCAATTAATTCTGCTTTGTTCATAGTTGATATTTTAATGAGTTTTAATTGGCAACAAATTTAGAGGCTTTTCATTCATACCAACAAAATATTTTGTTATAATTAATATTTTGTCAAATCGCTACAATGCAGGTGTAGCAAGGATTTGCGCAATGTGAGAGGCTTATGAAAAAAAGCTGTGTTGAATGCCTGTTTGCTGAAACCCGCTACAGTAAAGGGTTTCAGACTGCCTGCGCTGAAATGCAGACCCGTAAAGGGTTACAGCTTAATATACATTTTTTTTTGAATCGGCAAAAAGCAAATAAAATCTTATGCACATTCAATTCACAACCTCCATAACAGTACGAAATGCAATGAACTGATCCCCCCATTGATCCAGGCTTTCCTGGCGCAGGGCCGTTGAAAAATCAGATAAGTAGCGTTCATAATCTGCTTCGCTGGCTGCATGGTACTGAACAGCATAAGTAGGCCCTTCTTCATCATCAACGCCTTTTAGTCTCAGCAAAACTGCTTTCAAAAAGCAGCCCGTAGCCAAAACAGCCGGAATATGATCTGATTTCATCCAGGCCAGCCATTCCCGGTGTATGTGATGCGATACCTTATTG
>JBCNOR010000611.1:0-3083 GCA_039593785.1 Niabella sp.
CCTGCGGGAGTACTCCGCCATGGCCCAAAGGCCGCTGATTCTCCCGGCATCCAAAGCGCTAGGCCCGGTGTAAAACCGGGCACCATGTGTTTCATAAAAAGTAGAGTCTGCAAGATAGGAAAGCAAATGACCCGGAACCTGCATCAGTCCCCCATTGTTGCCCCGAATGTCCAGAATCAACAAACGGGGGCTCTTTGCCTGAATGCTTCTAAACAGGCTGTCATACAACAAGCTATACGACATAGATGAGTCTCCCGTTAATCCCGCAAAAGATCTAAGCTGCAGATAATAACTCCTCGCAGCTTCATTAAATTGCCAAGACGTCTGTCTAAGACTTTCTGTTGTTAATTTGGTCAGTGGAAAAACGGCGTCATTTTGAGCTGTAAAAGCATCTCTTAAATTAACCGCTTTGCAAACAGCAGTTTTTATCTCTCTATTATTTATATTTTCATTGTACGTAATTAGGAATTCCCCGGCGCCGCCGTATTCAAGAAAATACATCGCATGAAAGACGGCACCGAGCCTATTTTTACGGAAGTTCACTTCACTTCCGCGCAAAATTTTATGAAGTATACTATCAGCATTTATACCATTGATGGTTTTAATCAGACTTCCGTAAGGCAAAGCTGTTTTTTCACTGTTTACAACCAGGTGATTTCCTACAACATAAACAGGCAAGGGGAAAAATACTGGTGAAACCGGAAACAATTGTTCATTAAGAGTAAAAGACGCATGTGCATCGTATCCTGCATTTATCTGAAGCCCCGATACGTATTTTAAAAATTCAATACCAGTTGCATTATCAAAAGGGAAACTACGGTTGGCATCCCTGAACACTTTTTCGATTTGCGCTTCGCCGGCGGCGTTCAATAGCGGATTAGTATGGGTAACGATGTGTTTTAAAACCGAAAGATCCTGTAATAATTCCTTTTTAGAAAACCTTATTTGTCCATCGGCATTGAAGAATAACAGCAAATGTATAGCAACATAGAGTAGTGTCCGCATGCTTAGCCTTTAGACACAAAAGTAATACATAGTTTCTTTTAACGCTAAACTCCAGCAAAACGCAAATTCACTATTCCAATTGGTTCAGGCATTTGTTCTCTCGCTCGGCCAGGTCTTTACAACACTGATATTCTAAGGCTGTCGTTTCGTATAAGAAGGTACCATTACATTTTTCTGTCTCCTGTTAATACGAAAACGTTTTAATTTCAATATCCAAACCTTATAAGAATCGTATAAAATTACTACCAGTAAAAAAGCACTGATAATAAAGAACATCTTAAACTGCAGGGTTTCATAAAATAAAGCAAACAGCACGCCACCTGCCACATAGGAAATGAAAATGGAAAAGATCAGCGTGGCTTTATCTCTCAACTCTCTTTTATTCCTGAATTTTTTACTGGTGAACATAGATGCCAGTACGCCCAGATCAGTAGTAGCCCCTGTCAGGTGGGTGGTTTTTACAGCAAAATTAGAAATGCTGGCCGTAAGTCCATTTTGTAAACCCATAGCAAACAAGAGCAGGGATAACATCAGCTCAGACTCATGTAAAGAGCCTTTATATCCATAAGTGCCATATATTCCCACAGCCAGGATACAAGCCAGCTCCAGCAGCAGCGGAAGCGCATGTGCCAGGTATTTATTTTTTTCAGATAGATTTATAACCAGGAAATTGGATACAAAGCTGCCGAAGAAGAAAAGAAATATCCATGAGCCTACCAGCGCAATCTGGTAAATATTACCGTTTACCAACTCCGATGCGAAAATGGCAAAATACCCCGTAACATTAGATGAGAAGGAGAGGAATAATAATAGTGAAGCCACATTGACCATACCTGCCACCAGGGCAGTTAGTATACCTAACCTTACGTTATCTCCTAATGTTCTGCTATTACTATATTTACGCAACATAATTTTTTAGATTTTTACACAACTAACTTTTGCAATACCACGAATGTTTGCGTCTGTATCAAAGTTTAACTCCAGCTTACCTTTTGTAAGGCTGGCAATATTGTACCGCTCTACCCGGTTGTTATCATAAGTGATCATCAAAATATTACCGCGACCTTTAATTTTCCAGCTGGCCTGCTTTTTTATATGGTTATTACTTAAAATAAGGCTGCCATCCGGATTAAAAACCCAGCTTTCGGCATCAATAATACCGAGGTCTGTGGCAGACATTTCTTTTACTTCTTTAGGAGCAGAGGTGATAGCCCTGTCGATATGAGCGCTGTGATACACCCTTTCATACTCCCAATGCACTTCTTTCCATGATCCGAGGATAACTGTTTCGGGGTCATGATAGGCTTTGATAGTGAACGATAAACAGGCGAGTATTGCAAAAACTGCTGTTATTATTATAAATGCTTTCTTCATTGTTTTCCTTTTTTTACGGTAAAATCACCAATTCCTTTACCTCCTTAACCCGGGACAAAGCTATTGCAGCAGTATTAGAACGATATAAAGGTCAAATTAGAATTCAATTAGAAAAAAGGAGGTTCATATTAAAACCGCATTAAAAGAGTCATATATAATCATCTGATTGTCATTTTTTTCTTAAAGAAACCTTAACGATACAACCGTTATTGAAGTATTGACCTGCTAATGGTACTTTTTATAAAAACAGCTGCCTGCAAGTATACCAACTTTATTTTCCCTTAATTTGTTATTAAATACAATCTTTAGTTCGTGCCATTTAAATTACATACCCCGTTCCAGCCAGCCGGCGATCAGCCTACCGCTATCGCCCAATTAACAGAAGGCGTTTTTAATGGAGAGAAATATCAAACCCTGCTTGGTGTAACAGGTAGTGGTAAAACATATACCATGGCCAATGTGATACAAAATACACAACGACCCACATTGATCATTACCCACAACAAAACCCTGGTAGCCCAGTTATATGGTGAGTTCCGCCAGTTTTTCCCCGAAAACGCGGTTGAATACTTTGTATCGTATTACGATTATTATCAACCCGAAGCCTACCTGCCGGTAAGTGATACTTATATTGAAAAGGACCTGGCTATTAACGAAGAGCTGGACAAATTAAGACTGCGTACCATTACCAGCTTGCTGAGCGA
>JBCNOR010000612.1:0-3165 GCA_039593785.1 Niabella sp.
ACCCCGTAATAGGTTGTTGTGCGCTAATGATAGCGCGCCAGGAAAACGATGAGTGTCAGTATTAGGTCTACCCCAGCCTGACTGTCAGGTAAATAGAAGGGGAGAACAATCCAGTCGGATTAATTCTTTGCACAGGTAAAAATGAAGAGCACATCGAATTAATGCAATTAGAGCAGGCAAACATAAAAGTAGCGGAATACCTTACCTTGTTGCCATCACCTGAAATATTAAAAGAGAAGTTGCATAGGGCAGTAGCCATTGCAACCTCCAAAAAAGATGATCATGATCGATGATGTTCAGAAAGGCGCCTGACAAAGAGGTCATCACACTGACAGATGAAATTTTGCTGTACTCCGTTATGATATGTTTTTGAATGCATCTTTTCCCTCATAAAAAAAAGCGTGATAAAGTTAATCATCACGCTTTTTGGGAAATCGATAAATTACTTAGTGGGCTTCGCCGACATATAAAACATCAGCTCACCGCCTTCTATTAGCTTGCTATGATCAATAGTTGTTCCTTTTACCGGAACACCATTAAAAGTGACTTTAGATACGTATACGTTTTTATCTGATTGGTTCCGGGCATCTACCGTTAGTGTATTGCCATTCTCCAAATGGATCACCGCTTTTTTAACTGCCGGGCTCCCCAACTGGTAGGTTTCGCTACCGGGAGCAAAAGGGTAGAAGCCTAATGCAGTAAAGATATACCAGGCACTCATCTGTCCGCAATCATCGTTGCCACCTAAACCATCAATTGCAGCTTTGTATTGCTTTTTGAGGATCATGCGCACACGTTCCTGTGTTTTCCAGGGTTGACTGGTAAAATTGTACAGATAAGCTACATGGTGCGAAGGTTCATTGCCATGCACGTAATTACCGATAATACCTTCGCGGGTAATGTCTTCCGTATGTGCAAAAAACTCGTCAGGCAAATGCATGCTAAACAGTGAATCTAAATGTGGCAGGAACTTTTTATCTCCACCCATTGCGTCGATCATGCCTTTGGGGTCATGCGGAACAAATAAGCTGAAGTTCCAGGCATTACCTTCGATAAAACCCTGACCATGGGTAGAAAGTATATCAAACTCTTTTTTAAAGCTGCCATCACTGAGCTTAGGTCGCATGTAGCCAATGGAGGCATCATATACATTTTTCCAGTTCTGTGATCTTTTGATAAAAGTTTCATACACGTCATTTCTGCCGAGCTTTTTAGCTGCCATGGCAATGCTCCAGTCGTCAAATGCGTATTCGAGAGTAGTAGAAACTGAGTTACCACGTTTATCATCGGGAATATACCCAAGGCGTATATAGTCTTCCAGCCCATCGTAATATTTTACGTTGGCTGTGGTGATACAGGCATCCAGCGCTTTATTATAATCGAAGCCTTTGATACCTTTAACTATAGCATCGGCTATCACCGGTACCGCATGATAACCACTCATACACCAGTTTTCATTGGCATAATGACTCCATACCGGTAACATCTGATGCGCACTCTGCTGTTGGTGTGCCAACATGCTTTGGATCATATCGCTGTTACGCTGAGGCTGTACCAGGTTGAAGAAGGGGTGAAGCGTCCGGTAAGTATCCCAAAGCGAAAACGTGGTATAATTGGTGAAGTTGTTGGTGGTATGAACGTTCTGGTCTAATCCTTTATATTGACCATTGAGATCACTATAAACTGTAGGGCCCAGAAAAGTATGATACATCGCGGTGTAAAAATTGGTCATATCATCTTTATTTAAAGCCTCTACCTGTATCTTACCCAGCTCCTGGTTCCATTGCTGCTGGCCTTTTTCTTTAATGGCCGCAAAATCCCAGGAAGGAGTTTCGCTACGGAGATTTTCCAACGCGTTCACTGTGCTAACGGGGGATAACGCAAATTTTATTTTTATTTTTTCATCCTGTCCGGTTTTAAAATTAAAATAAGCCCGCAGGTTTTGCCCGATCATTTCAGGGAAATTCTGGGTTACATTAAACCGGCGCCAGAAGCCCTGGTATACCTGTTTCTTAAATTGAGCGTACCCATAGCTTTGAATAGGCTTTGAGAAGGTCATGGCAAAATACACGGTACGTGTTTTAGCCCATCCGTGGGTTTGCTTGTAACCGGTGATTAATGTGTCGTTCTCCACCCTTACAAAGGTCCAGGTATTTTTATCATCATAATTGTAAATGCCATGCATCAGATCCAGGATGATATGCGCATCGTCCGATTTAGGAAAAGTATACTGGTGAACGCCAACGCGGGTGGTGGTGGTCATTTCGGCCAGGATATGATGATCATCGAGTTTTACCTTGTAATAGTTGGGCTCGGCTAATTCATTGCTATGGCTAAACCGGCTCCTGTAGCCCGTTTCAGGCTTGTCAGCTGTTCCAGGGTTTAATTGTAATGGGCCGGTAGTAGGCATGATCAGGAAATCGCCCAGGTCAGAATGGCCTGTTCCGCTGAAATGAGTATGGCTGAATCCTACAATGGTGGGATCGTCATACTGGTATCCCGCACAATAGCGGTAGGCTGTGCCCGTATACTTGCCATCCGGACCTGCATAAGGAATGGTATCTGTATCCGGACTTAACTGTACGGCGCCAAATGGCACTGTTGCGCCCGGATAGGTATGCCCCATTTTAGCGGTACCGATCAATGGGTTTACGTATTGAATCAGGTTATTGTTTTGTGCCTGCAGTATGCCACCTGCCAAAAGGGCGGCCATAGACAGTGTAAATGTTTTATAACTCATTGTTATTTATTTCGGAAATACTTATTTATATTAATTAAGGTTGCGTGAAATGTTTCCTTGAAAGATAAAAGTATTTCCATTACAATGTTCTCTTTTGATCATCAAATGGCCGGATTTTTTTTGTAAAGGTCCCAAAGCTCGTCTACAGTTTTACCGGTTTCTTTTGCCCAGAAATCCTGGGTATATGTTTTCGTCCGCATGGCATGATCCAGTTTCTGGACCATCTTTTTATTATAGTTTTTTTCAACCCATACAAAGAACCTCGCGGTTACCCGGTAGGCATTGGTGTAGTGATGTTTATCAGTTAACGCAGGCAGGCTCCAGTTGGAAGCAGGGTTATTTACGCCCAGCTTGTAACGAACATAGTCTGCAACGCCCTCTGTAACCCAGCCAGGACCGGCTCCACCCGGGTAGCCCTGTACTAT
>JBCNOR010000613.1:0-3154 GCA_039593785.1 Niabella sp.
TATTGTCGAGTATGAACAGATCGGCATCATTGTAATTACTCGTTGTAGATCCATCTTTTTTATACCAAAGTTCATCTCCGTTACTCTTATCAACGCCAGCGTATTTTTTGAGGTAATAAACATCGATAGGTTTACCAACCGATAAATATGAAAAACTTGTGTTCTGAATATCCTTATTTTCAACCAGTTTGGTTACCTTATTTTTATTCAGTGTTATATTGCTTCCAACAGACCAGCGAATGTCCTTGGTTTTGACAATATCATAGTTGATATTCAACTCCATGCCATGATTATTCATAGCACCAATATTATCAAGCTGCGAGGTATTACCAACAGTTACTGAAAGTGGCTTTTGCAATAATAAGGCGTGCGTGTAGCGATTATAGTAGTCAATAGAGCCTGACAATCTGTTATTGAAAAATGCAAAATCAACCCCTACAGAGTAATTCGTGTTTTTTTCCCATGTCAATAAAGGGTTGCCAGGGGCAATATTAGGGAAGTATGAACTATAGCCATTGTATCCACCTGAAGAGTACAGGGGCAAGGCGTCATAGTTACCAATATTATTATTTCCAGAAGACCCGAGAGAAGCCCATAGTTTCAACATATTAATCTGTTGTACATTTTTGAGAAAATTTTCTTCGCTCATAAGCCAGCCTAAGCCACCAGCAAAGAAATTCCCATAACGAGCATCAGAGCCGAACCTGGAAGAACCGTCACGACGTACAGATGCACTGGCCAGGTATTTTCCTTTATAGCTATATTCTCCTCTCGCAAACATAGAAAATATGGTCCAGTTCGATCTAGCGGTTGATGTGGTTACAGGTTTGGCTCCATTATTTTGAGTGTTAAGATCCGGATTCAAAGGATAACCTGTTGAGCTAAGGCTATAACTTTTGAATTGATCTTTGGTAAATTCAGTACCTACAAGAACCTTTACACTATGATCTTCATTAAAAGTCTTTCTATATTCTGCTGTATTAGTCCACACATAGTTAAACCTATCGTTTCCTGCATCAGTTTTACTACCGGTGGGGTTAGGTCCAAATAAATAACCATCCAGAATTGAGCCGGGTCTTACGAAAGATTCGTTTGCAGTATTACTGTACTGTAGGCCAAGTTGGGTTCTGAAAACGAAATTTTTAATCGGAGTCAGCTCCAGAAAGGTGAGTGCAGATCCAAATACAGTTCTACTGGAAGAGGGATTGGTTCTTAGTGCTTCGAGCACGTTAAATCCTTGTGTAGTTAAGTTGTAACCATTTTTACTACCTGGCATAAAACTATACGGAGCCTCATAAGGATTGTACAAATACATAGCCGCAAAGGGGTTTTGAGCATTGAATAAATCACGGAGTTGCTGTGAATTATACTGTGAGATCTTGATACTCTCCCCAATTTTTAACCAGTTATTGGCCTTATAATCCACGGTAAATACACCAGATTTTCTTTTGTAATTCGATGCAACAGCAATGCCGTCTTCACTGTAGTTTTCAAGAGAAAAGTAGTAGTCAAATTTGTCAGAGGAGCCGGCCACGGAAAGATCATTCCGGGAAAAACGGCCGGTTCTTAATATTTCTTTAAACCAATCGGTGTAATAAGGGCGAAGTTGATTCCAGTAGTATTGTGGATTCTGAGCATCGGCGATACTCCCGAGATTATCAGCTGCAAGCAGGGGAGCCAGATACTGATTAGTATAACCAAGATCACGCTCATATTTCAGCTTTTCATCGGCTGTCATCATGTGGTAATTATCCTTGGTTTTATTCTTCAAACCATATTGAAATCCATAGGTGATTCTCGGAGCAGAGTTTTTGTCACCACCTTTTTTAGTAGTCACCATTACTACCCCATTGCTACCCCGAGATCCATAGATGCCAGCGGTAGATGCATCTTTCAAAATCGAAACATCTGCAATATCGTTGGGATTTAACGCGTTGTAGGCTTCATCAGTGGAAGGTACCCCATCAATAACAATCAGAGGACCCTGTCCTGCATTTATTGAACCTACCCCTCTGATACGAATATATGCAGCAGCACCAGGAGCACCGTTCTGTGAAGTAATCTGAACACCAGGGGCTTTACCTTGAAGCATATTGGTAAAATTGGCCACAGGTATATCTTTAAATGCTTTTTCTTTAACTACAGATGCACCACCAATCATCGTTTTGCGCGTGGTAGTACCGTAACCCATTACTACGGCTTCGTCCAATGTTTTTGTCGCTGTTTTCATTTTCACTGCCATTTGCCCGTCAGCGCCTGGCTGCATTTCCTGCGAAGTATAGCCAATTGCATTAATGATCAATGTTTCTTTACCATCCTCCACGTCAATCTCAAAATTTCCATCCAGATCGGTAATCGTTCCTTTAGTAGAGCCTTTTACCTGGACGCTTGCCCCGGGTATCCCCTCTCCTTTTTCATCTTTTACCTGGCCCTTTACAGATCGCCCTTGCGCCATTGCCATTTGCAGTCCGGACCACAAAATGACTGCAAGCAAAAATAGTTTCTTATGCATTGTTTAATCGTTTTAATAACTAAATCATGAACACAAATCGTGCCATTTTGGTAATAAAAAGTGAATATTTATTTTAAAAATGCCTAAAATGCCCAAAACATAAATAAAACATGTAAAAAAGAGGTCGTATTGATAAATACGGCCTCTTTGCTATATAAAATCTGTTATTGAGCAAACCAAACGGCATCAGTTAATGATGCATTTGGGGTATTGGGATTACCTAAACGTTCTGTTGAAGGATATAAACTACGTTTTGGAATTACATTGATCAGGCCGGCTGGATTGGGCTGTATAGCAGGCAGGCCGGTCCTTCTGTAATCGTTATAGGGTTCGGCAGAGCCAAAAAGGGCCAGCCATTTTTCATACATAATACGACCGAGATTGACATTTGCAGCAGTATAAGTAGCAATATCACCACCATCGTAAGCACCCTCCGTTACTGTTTTACAAGATTCTTTTATAGCTTCATTTAAAGCGTTGGCAGCGCCGGCTGCATCATTCTGACGCATTTTTACTTCGGCCTCTATGAATTTTGTTTCTGTATAAGATAAGAGCCTTATATGCTGGGCAGCATCTCTGATTATTACTGCAGTATCACATCTTCCAATTTGTTTAATAATTTTCCCTGCTAAATATTTCCCC
>JBCNOR010000614.1:0-3141 GCA_039593785.1 Niabella sp.
CGGTGAAGGAACTGGAGCTGGCCATCGGTAGCGAAGTGATCGCCTTCGCAAACCGGCAAGCAATTGTAAATGTGGCCTGAACTCCTCCTGATACTGTTTTTCTTTTTCGATACTCATTTTATTTTTCTCTTCCAGGGAAAACCTGCCAGGAAATACACGATCCAGTAACTCATGATTCTTTCCGTAACATTCCTCTTTGGTTCTCTCCATAGATATTTCAGCGCCCAGCTCATTGAGTATCCGATACCAGGCTTTAATATGATACTCCATATCATCAATCATGGTACCATTCAGATCGAATAAAAAAGCTTTATACTGATGCATAAGATCACTAACTAATAAATTAAAATATATTATTAAAAAACAAGCGCAGATGCCGGCTTAAATAACAATTTTCCGCCAGGGAAGTTGTTTCAACTGTTGATGCGTCCACCAGCAGCCTGCGAAAGATATTGGCACCAATGCTATCACCAGCCAATTGATTTTTAAAGCAAACCAGTGTAAAGCCACCAGTATACCAATCAAAAACATGCGTAACAATACCATTAAAAATTTGCCGCCTTGCTGTTTGGCATTCGGTTGCTGGGAGAAAGGCAGGTAATGTGTGGACATGAGCGCACTGATATAAAAAATAAGTATGCTGTTCAATCCTACCAGCAGGATATCATCCAATGTTTTATATCCCCAGATCGTCAACGTCACAGTACTCATTACCAGATAGACGGGTACAAAAAATTTGACCAGCAATGCTTTGATTGCACCATTGATCAGTTCTCCGGGTTTATTAACCGGTGCTGTCTGGTATACCCAGGAGGCGGTATAGTTTTCGTAGTAACTTACCAGCGACAGACTTGATGTTACGGCAAACATACCGAGGTACAACAACCATAAAAACATATTTCCATTGGGCAGGTCTTCCAGCTTTTGCCCTATGTCTTTAAAATTCCTGAAGAAGATAATAAAAATAAACACAGGGATATAAGCCAGGCTGGGATAAAACTGCATTTTGAAATTCTTGTCCCGCCCTGTTATCTTCCATACCTGGCTAAATGAAGCGCTTTCATAAGCGGACCCGCAAAGCACGCCCGCCAGCTTTTCAGAAAGGTGGATCCTTCTGTCACCTGCAGTTTTTGTTTGGGAGACCGCTCCTTCTGCAGGCGCTGCCATAAACCGGGAAAAATAAGGGGCCAGGTATTTTGCTATAACCAAGCCGGAAAGTATGGGCAAGCCGATCGCACAAACGATCATGCCAATCCGCGGGCCATCAATTGTAGCTGTTTGTACTGAATCCAGTAAACTGGCCATCCATACCGGGGGTAACAAATAGGAATACCAATGCAACTCAAAACTAAAAACGGTTTCACTCAGGTTGATCAAACGGGGAATTACCTGGTAAGCTACAGCAAAGAAAACGGTCATAAACACCTGGAAGTAGCCGATGATATCTTTCACTTTCTGCTCGCTGGTATACCGCAGCACAAGTCCGTATAAAATATACGTGATAAAAATGCCAATTGCTGCAGTAAGTAAAGTTGTTAATAGAAGAGAGAGACCAACAGCAATCCCATACTTAAAGAAAGTAGCTATCAGTGGACAAATCATAATAGCCAGTATGAGCTGGCCCAGGTATACAATAATATGCAGGGTGCGGGCTACCAGTAAGGTACGGCTGGTAACAGGTTTGGGCAGTATGATCTGCGAATCGGAAGTATCTAAAAGCACATTGCTAAAATCGGTGATCAATATCATGATCAGCATAAAGAGCAGGTAAGTATGCAGGATGATCATGGCCAACATAAAATCTGTTACAACAAAAATCATCATACCAATAAACAAACCCATTAATGCATACAAAAACATAGCGTATAGCATGGCATTAGATGGCTCCTTTTGCTGGCTCCGCTTCCAGGTAGCAGGCTTGCGCCGCCTGTCCATAGTGAGCTTTGTTGACGCAATCATGTGTACCTGTTCCAGGTTTACACCTGATAAAGGCAACAGCTTTAAAATCCCGAAAAACAAACGAAGAAAAAAAGTATCCATGTATGAGTTAGCTGTTTAAAACGTCGATAATTTCTTTGGCGGTATTGGTTGTGGCAGAATCGGTAGCCGTTAGTGACTTAAATATGCTTTCGAGGGACCCCTGCTGCGCCTGCTGCCTGAGTGTATCAATAGTGCCGTCAGCAATGATCTGCCCTTTATCAATCAGAATAATGCGGTCGCTTATTTTTTCCACTACATCCATAATATGGGAGGAATAAAAAATGGTTTTCCCCGACTGCTTTAACTGTTGCAGCATTTCCTTAACCAATATAACCGCGTTCGCATCTAAACCGCTCAGGGGCTCATCCAGGAAAATAATTTCCGGGTTATGCATCAGGCCGCTGATCAGCAGTACTTTTTGCTTCATCCCTTTACTATAGGTATTCATCCGCGCATCGGCTTTGTCTGCCAGATCAAAAAGCTTTAACAGCTCCCACCCTTTGGCAGCGATCACTTCATCACTTAAATTATATAATTTACCGGTGAATTTCAGATACTCCACCGGCGTCAGCGTGTCGTAAAGCGCCGCCAGCTCGGGAATGTAGCCGATACGTCTTTTTACCTCCAATGCATCAGTACGCACATCCATTCCCAACACTTTCACTTCTCCCTCAAATTCATCAATAATACCGGTAATGATTTTAATGGTGGTACTTTTACCTGCTCCATTAGGACCAATATACCCGAGTATCATACCAGGCTCTACCTGCAGATCAATACCCTTCAACACATAATTACCTGCATATTGTTTTTTCAGACCAGCCGTTTCGATCACGCTCATATTATAGCTCTTTTAGAAGTCAATATTACAACTTATTATACCGTGCTTTTCTTTGCGGGCCCTTTTTTTATCTTGTCTTTAGTATTACCAACTTTGCGGTACTGCTTTTTAAGCTGCGGGAAAGGGTTCATGCCATATCTAACCATATCATCTTACATTTATCCTTAAAATACCAATATGATCTGGAGTAAAGAATATGACCTAGCAAGATTGAACGAAATAACCAATGATAATATGAACACCCACCTGGGTATTCGATTTACCGGCATAACCGAAAACACGCTTGAAGCTACTATGCCTGTGAGCGACAAAACACGGCA